>JAJRSQ010000268.1 GCA_024278725.1 Chloroflexota bacterium | reverse complement strand
GCAATCACCCCCGGAAATTCCATCCCGCCGAGTTCCGCCGGCAACGGCACAGCGACCACGTTGAAAGAACGGTACGGGTATTCCCCAAAAAGCTGATTGAATATCGCCAATGCCTGCGCACTCACGTTCAGCATCCATTGCCCGCCCGCATCATTTCCGGGGGGATAAAAAGCGGTGACGGTGATGTCATCCACCTGCGTCTGCACCTGCGCGAAGTCGGGACTCATTGCCGCGAAAAAGTCGCGCATGGGACCCGTGACCGCGCGGATGAGCCGCCTGCCGTCGGGCTGGAGGGTGTCCGAGAGCGTTTCGCCGGAGGTGACCACCGTCATCTCGGCGGGGACGGTCAATTGCACGTCAAACAGGGCGATGTCGGTGTAGGTGGCGTCGCCGTACGGCGGCAGCACCTCAATGTGCCAGCCGGTATCGTCAAACACGGTCAAAATGGGGAAGAAATTCGCCAGCGCGGTGATGCCATCCTCCACCCCGAACAACCCGTATCCGAAACGGGTGGTGGGGGGGACGAGGGCGGAAAATTCCAGCCCGATGTTCACCGTTTCCCCCGGCGCGAGCGTGCGCGGCAGGGTGATTTCCAGCGTGGTATCGTCCGCCAGCAGCGCCATTTCCGCCGCCCGCCCGTTGATGGTCGCCGCCGAGACTTTCAGCGAGCCGCCATAGGCGGGCGTGTTGGGCAGCAGTCGAAAATAAACCTGATTCAACAGCACCACTTCCGTGTTGGTGAAGCGGGCGTTCAGCGTGCCGTCAATTTCCGCCGCGACATTATTCGCCTGAACGGGCACAATTGTGGCGCGAATTTGATAGCGGGTGATGCCTTTCCCCGCCTGCCGGTTCACATCGTCCGCGAAGGGGGGGCGCATAGCGGCGCGGTAGGGCGAAAGGTCTTCCGGCGGCGGCGCGGGGGTCGCCGTGGGTTGGGAAACCGTCGGCGCGGGCGTGGGGGACGGGGTGATGGTGACGAAGATGAGACTCGGGGTGGGGGTGGATGGCGAACCGCCGAGCGTGCAGGCGGTGGCGGTGAGCCACAGCATCAGCAGGGCGAGCAGGGCAGGGCGGGGGGGGACGGGAAATTTCACGCGCATCGCCTCACCCCCGCCGCGCCCGTCGGTCGTGGATGGTGTCGAGCAGGATTTGTTCTTCCGTCGCCAAATCATTCTGCCCGAATTGCAGGTACAAATCGCGGCTGCGGGTGAAATAATCGTCCGCCGCGGACAGGTCGTCGAGTTCCAGCGCGACATGCCCCATATTGTGCAAAATTGCCGCCATATCGAGCCAGTTGCCTAATTGTTCCCGAATCTCCAAATCGCGGCTGTAACATTCCAGCGCCCGATGCGGCTGGTTGAGGGCGTAATAGCATGCGCCCAAATTGCCGAAAGTGGTACTCAGCCCGGCGCTGTTGTTCGCCGCGCGGTGGAGGGTTTCCGCCTTGCGGTACTCTTCCAGCGCTTGCTCATAATTCCCCAGATTTTCCACTGCCAGCCCGATGTTGTTGTGTAACGCGCCCTGCCACGCCATATCGCCGGACGCTTCGTCCAGCGCCAGCGCCTGTTGATACCATTTTAGGGCTTTCGCGTAATTTTGCCGGTGATACCATAGCGAGCCGATGAGCGTCGCCAGTGCCGCTTGATTGGCGGTGTCGCGTGCGGATTCCGCCAGTTGCAGCGCCTGCCGGTACATCATCAGCGCGTCGTCCGGATTTTCCATCGCGCGCAGAATCACCCCCAAACTTTTGGTGATTTCGATGACGTGCGGCACATCCCGCTTTTCTTTAAAATAGGGTAACGCCCGGCGATACCAGTGGTACGAAACGCTGAAATCTTCCAGAAAATACGCCACCGATGCCAGCGACAACCCCAGCAACGCCTCCGAGCGGCGGTCGGTCAGGTGACGGCTGGCGATAATCCCCGCCGAAAGCCAGCGCATCGCTTCCGGGGGGTGGCGGTATTGCAGATAGCCGCGCAGACTCAACGCATAATCACGAATGAGCATCAGCGTTTCGTCAATTTGGGGCGGCAAATCCGGGAATGATGCGGTCTCCAGCGTAATCAATCCCTGTTCGATGGTCACCCCCAAACTTTCTTCCAGCCCGTCCACCAGCATATTGAATGCCTTGCGGACGTTGCCCCAATCGTCATCCACAAAACGCCATTGCTGTGGCGGCATGGTGTTGTATCGGTGTCCCTGCGTGACATAATAGCCGGTGAAAGCCAGATTGAATTGTTTTTGCCGGGAGATGGAAAGCTGCGAAAAGTACTGTTTGGCGAGGAATTGGCGCACCAGCGGGTGGATGATATAGCGGTTTTTGAGGGGATTGTACGCCATCACTCCCGATTTCACCAGCAGTTGCGCCACATCCAGCAGGGGGTCGCCCGCGCCGATGTGCCGCCAGTAGAGTTGGTGCAGTGCCCGCGCGGCAATCCCCCCCGAAGCTTGACTCGCCAGCACGGCGAGTTGCAGCGCCTGCGGGTTCTCGGCGTGCAACGCCTCAAGCGCGGTTTCCAGCGTGATGTGGATGGCATCATACGGGGTGTTTTCGGCGGGCGCGGCGGTTTTCAATCGCCGCCGCAGTGTGTCGAGCCATTCGGTGTGCCAGATGTGCGCGACTATCTTCAGCAGCAGGGGGTGTCCGGCGGTGATGCGGTGCAGCGCTTCGGCATCGGTGGGGGCGAGGGGATATTGCTCGCGGTGTTTGGTAATCCATTCCGCCACATCATCCAGCCACATCCCCGTGAGGTGCAGATGCGCTTCGCCCACCAAATCGAGAATCGGTTGCGGCAGGGTGCGCCCAATCAGAATGAATGTCCCATGTCCCCCCGGTCCGATACTGCTGATGGCGGAGACGAGGTTGTCGATGGCATCGTCGTCGGGGCGGGAAAATTCGTCAATAATCAGCAGGCGATGATACCCGTACAAACGCTGGAGCATGCGCAGCGTCCACGTATCTTTGGGCTGATTGGTGATGCCGGTTGCCAGCACATCTTCGATGTCCCGCACGATGTCGTAAAAGTGGAACAGCTCATCGCCGGTGGCGCCAATCCACAGGATGCCCTCTTCAAAACGCATGGCTTCCTGCACCGCCAGCGCCGTCGCCAGCGTCGATTTTCCGACGCCCGATGTGCCGGTGATGGCGATGACCGGATACTCGCGCAACCATTTTTTCAATGTGTCCAACGAATGTTGGCGACCCACAAAACCTTCCAGCCGGTATAAGCCCAGATTGCTCAGTGAGATTTTTTCTTCAAGTGCCATCGCGCCGCCGCTTCACAGTTTCCGGATTTTTCAAGTGGGAAATTCCACAGTCACGCAGATAGTTTACGGGGAAAATCAGGCTGTGTCAACACTGCGCCGGCGTCTCATCAGACGCAACAATTTCGGCAGCAGTTTTATATATCCCCGATACAGTTGCGGGCGCACGGGGAAATCATACGCGCCGAGTCCCTGCCGGGTGCGCCCCCCGAATCCCATTTTGAAACGGTACACCCCCCACATCCCATCCGACTCGTCGAACACATCGGGCGCACCCCACAAATCGTAGGTGGTGCAGCCGCGCGTGCGGGCGGTCTGCATCGCTCGCCATTGCAGCAGATGGTTGGGCATCACGTTGCGGAAATTGTTGTCCGATGCGCCGTACATGTACCACGCGGTTTTCCCGAAAAAGAAGAGCATCACCCCGGCGATGAGTTCGCCGTTGAATTCCGCCAGCAGCAACGCGGCGGCATCTTTTTGCAGATAGCGCGTCCACACGTCCAAATAATAGGCGCGGGGGCGAATGAGAAAGCCATCCCGCTCGGCGGTGATGGCGTACAGCCGGTGGAAGGCGTCCAAATCCGCCGCCGTGCCCGTCCGCACCGATACGCCTTTTCGCCCTGCCAGCCGAATATTGTAGCGCGTTTTCGGCTTCATCCGCGCCAGCAGCGTTTCATCGTCCGCCTGCACATCGAGCAGTACCGTATTTTTGAATTGCACCTGCTGGGGTGAATATTGCCAGCCGCGCGCGGTCATTAATTGCCGGATGGCGATGCCGGCGGCATCCGCTTCCGCCGTTTCCCCCACCCCGTGCGCCAGCGGCACATCGGGGTCTATTTTGATGAACAATGCTCGCTGTTGACGGGCAATCGTTTCCAACCCTGCCAGCACCTGTGTCACCGTGGAGAGGTCATCCCCCTGCCACGCGGGACCTTTGGGCGCATACAGCATGTTCCACGGCGTGCGGGGGATGGGGCGGCGCAGAATTTGGGCGGCGGCGCGCGGCGCATCGTCATCGCCGAACCATGCCAGCCGGAGCGGTTCCCAGCCCCAGCGCTGTTTGAACGCCCCCCAATCCCAACTTTGCAGGGTGTGCGGGTTCGGCAGTTGCGCCAGCACGGCGCGCCAGTCTTTTTCGGTGGAAATTTGTGTTTTTCGCATCAGCTTCTTGACCATGCGGCGGCGAAGGTGGTGAACGCCCAATACAACGGTTTGGAATAGACCCAATCGAATGCGCCGGGGCTGTAAAAAGTTTGCCCGCCAAAGCCGCGTTTAAACCGATAAACGCCCCACAAGCCATCGCGCCGCGTTGAAAAATCGCGCTCCAATTCATCGACGGGGGCGTTGGGGATGCCCCACAAATCGTAGGTGTGGCATCCGTGCGCTTTTGCCCAGCGCATCGCTTCCCATTGGAGCAGGTAGGAGGGCATTTTGTTGCGGTGGGTATTCCCCGATGCGCCATACAGGTAATATGCCGTGCCATCCCACGCGAAGACCATCAGCGCGGCGAGCGGCTCGCCTTCAAATTCGGCGATGAGCAGGGCGCGGGTTTCGGGGGGGAAATGCCGCCACACCGCGCGGTAATACGCCGCCGGATGCACGCCGAAGCCGTCGCGCCGGGCGGTGGTTTCCATTAATTGGTAGAATTGCGGCAGGTCGTCGGTTGTCCCGGCGCGAACCGTCACCCCTTTTTTCCCCGCCAGGCGGATATTGTAGCGCGTTTTCGATTTCATTCGCGCCAGAATTTCCGCTTCCGGCGGGGCAATATCCACCAGAATCGTCGCCGGTGGCTGGATGGTTCGCCCGCGCCGAAAGCCGATTCGCGCCAGCAGGGGGGCAATATCGGGCTGGGCGGGGATGTCCGGTTCAATTTTCAGAAAGATGACTCCCGGCTGTTGTGCGACCGCCACCAATTTTTGCAATCCCTCAGTGGCAATGGTAGTATTTTGCCAATTCAGGTTTGGACCTTTGGGCACATAAGCAATTTTCAAACCGAAGGGCAACGGTCGGTACAACACGTGCGTTTCAATTGATGTTTGCGGCAGACACACCGATGTTCCCTGCCAACCGAATTCTTTTTTCAATGCGTACCAGTTGGGTGATTGAAGTATATGCATGCCGCCATTATACTCATTCCCCCGCGCAACGTTAAATTTTCATGGCTGTCGCAAGCCGCGTGAAAAAAAGAACACAGAATCAATGAATATTTTTCATGTGGCTTTAAGTATGCTAAAATTGGACTGTTGTGCGGCTGGCTGTTTTTGCCGCCAAAAAACCATAATCCGAAAAAAAGGTTGATACTGACATAATCAAAGGAGAGGCGTATGCAGAATCCATATAACTTTGTGGGCGTTCTGATTTTAGCCGCGATTTTGTTGCCCGTCGTTGGATTGGGTGTGGCGTGGTTGGTGCGTCCGCACAAACCCAATCCAATCAAAAAAAGCACCTACGAATGTGGTATTGAACCCATCGGGGAAACGTGGGTGCAGTTCAAAGTGTCGTACTACATTTACGCGCTGATTTTTGTCGTGTTTGATGTGGAATCGGTGTTTTTGTTTCCGTGGGCAGTGGCATACAATCGGTTGCCGTTATACGCATTTTTGGAAGTGGTCATCTTTATTGCAATTCTGTTCTTCGCGCTGATTTACGCCTGGCGCAAAGGCGCGCTCAAATGGCTCTAAAAACCGGATGATGGATTCGTGTCCGGTTTTTACTTTGTTTGTGGTACATAATGGAGACACACGCTTATGGAACAAATAATTAATTGGCTTGCCAACATTCTGAGCAATGCATCGTGGTGGGGGTTGCCCGTTGAACCCGCCGCTTCGGTGATTGTATGGGCAGTGTACGGGTTTATTCTGGCGCTGGTGGTTGCCCCTATGGCAATGATTGTGCTGACGTGGCTGGAACGAAAAATCATCGCCCGCATCCAAGACCGCATCGGACCCAACCGCGCCGGTCCCTTTGGCATCATGCAGGCGATGGCGGATGCCATC
>JAJRSQ010000267.1 GCA_024278725.1 Chloroflexota bacterium | reverse complement strand
CGAATGGCGAATGGCGAATGGCGAATGGCGAATGGCGAGCATCCTGTGAATCCGAACATCTTCCGACAATTCAGTATTCGGGGTAACGCCGGGCGAGATTTGCCCGACGACGTGGTTTTCCGCATCGGGCAGGCGATGGGGGCGCACTTCGCCGCCGATACCCCCGCGCCGATGCTGGTAGTGGGGCGCGACGTGCGCCGGAGTTCGCCGCGCATCAGTCAAACGCTCATCAGCGGATTGACCGCCACCGGCGCAACCGTGCTCGATGTGGGGCTGGTTCCCACCCCCGTCCTCAACTTTGCAGTCGATTATTTTCAGGCAAACGGCGGCATCATGGTCACGGCGAGTCACAATCCCCCCGCCGACAACGGTTTTAAATTGCGGGATGACCACCGCACGCTGACGGGCGATGCGCTGCAAGCCCTGTACCGGCGAGCAAAGCGAGTGCAGGCGGGCGATTTCCCGCAGGGAGAAGAAGGGGCATCCATGCCGCGTGACGCGCTGATGCCCTATCTGGATGCGCTGGAGCGGCGAGTGATGCCCGGACGCGCGCTGAAAATTGTGGTGGACGGCGGCAACGGAGCGAATGGCGCGGTGGTCTCGGCGTTTTTGCGCGGACGGGGGCACACGGTCATTGAGGTTTTCACCGAACTGGATGGCTCGTTTCCCAACCGCAACCCTGACCCCACCGCCGAAAATGCACTCGCGGCGGCGGTGGCGGCGGTTCAAAAAAATAACGCCGATGGTGGCTTTGCCTTTGATGGCGACGGCGACCGGGTGGCGCTGATTGATGACCGGGGCGGCGTTCATTTCGGCGACGTGATTCTGATGCTGCTGGCGCGGCAAATGGCGACGCAGGTCGGCGCGGTGACGGTGGTGTATGATGCCTCCAGCACCCGCGCGCTGGCGGATGATGTCGCGGCGCACGGCGGCACGGCGCTCGCCGCGCCGGTGGGGTACGCCTTTGTGCATGAAAAGATGAAAGAGGTCGGGGCGCAGCTCGGCGGGGAATCGGCGGGGCATATCTTCATTTTGGACGACGAGTTCCGTTTTGATGACGCAATTTTGGCGACGGTGCATCTGCTGAATCTGCCGGCGGGGCAATCGCGCCCGTTGTCCGCACTGATTGCCGATTTGCCGCGCTATCACACCTCCCCCAATTATCGCCTGACGTGCCCGGATGAACAGAAATCGGCGGTGATTGCGCGGCTGAAAACGCATTTCAGCGCGTACCCGCAGGATGATATTGACGGCGTGAAAATCTTTTTTGAGCGTGGTTGGGCGCTGGTGCGTCCATCGAACACCCAGCCCGCGCTCAGTTGGCGGGTTGAAGGAAAAACGGCGGATGATTTGGCGGAAATCACGGCTATCATCCAAACGGAATTGGGACAAGAATAGCACACGGATGGAACGGATGATACAGATTTTCACTGATTTAAAAATCTGTGTTAATCGGTGCAATCCGTATCATCCGTGTGCTATCAAGTGAGGAAATTATGACCGACTTTTCAGCAATCATTCTGGCGGCGGGGAAGGGAACCCGCATGAAATCCGACCTGCCGAAGGTTTTGCACCGGCTGGGGCAATAGTCTGTCACTCACACCGGTTGAAGATTATTTTTCCAATAAACGGAGTTGAGGAGAGGATTTATCGGCTAATGTTTGCCTATATTGCAACCGATATTCAGGGCGAATGATCCCATTATGGCTTAATCGGTCAAGTATCATCTGATAATATTCAGGGTGTATTTCGCACGAGATAAAATTCCGTTCCAGTTGCCGGCACAGCACAATTTCCGACCCGGAACCACCGAAGAGGATGAAAACATCATCATTTTTTTCGGGAGACGCTTTTATCAGCATTTCAACCAATGGCAGAGGAATTTGCGCGGCATGAAAGGTTTTATCTTTTGAAACATTTTTGACCAAATCGAAATAAAACCAACTGTACGGCATTCGCCCCTTGTGACCGTCGGCAATGCGTTGACGGATCCGTTTGTCAGTTGGGTTCTTGTATGGTTGCACGACATGCTCTTTGAAAAAACGATTATCTTTCGTTTTGGCGGCGTGCAGTATTGAGCGGTGGGCCGTGGTAAATTTTTTCTTGCTGTGTCCAACATTGGTGTTATATATCCAAACATAATCGTGAACAGCATAGGCGGCATCATCCAGATATTTTACGCGCAACCATGCATTTTGTTTGGGATAATTGAGCATAAATAAATTGCCGGTTGGTTTTAAAACTCGCATACATTCTTTGGTTAATTCAATATACCATTTAATGTATGTATCCCATTTCTGAGTATAGTTTTTACCTGCATAATTGATACCCACATTATAGTCAGGGTCTCCGTAAATAGTATCTATTGAATCATCAGGCAAGCGTTTCAATACTTGTAAAATATCTTCATTAAACACACGATTTCTGAATTGTTCCAACATTTTTACTCCTGTATCAATGTGTATTCGGCATTTTTCAGTAGTTGTATGGATGTCATATCTTGGGGATTGGAGAAGGTATAATTGAAAATTCGCAAAACGGAACTTCCGTCAATGCGGTGACGCAGTAAATAACACCCGTAGGACTTACGCGGTTGCGGCATTTTACCCCCCTCAGTCCCTGATGAAGAAACCACTTCGCGCCCTCAAGCGGGGGGAAGTTAGCTCCTCCCCCGCTGTCGGGGGACGCGAAGCGGGGAGGGGGTAGAACACCGTGATTTACCGCAACTGCGTAAGTCCTGATGATTATTGGACAGGTAATATTGCAAAAGTTCTGTGGCGACCTGCTGCTTTTTACTCATCAAAATTGCTCTCTATCAAGGTGAAGTGTAAATATATTTTACGGATTTTCACAAACCGTGCAATTTCATTTTTATGGAGAGCAGAAAGAAGGCATTACATTGAATCTTTCCGTCATCATTCTTGCGGCGGGGAAGGGAACCCGCATGAAATCCGACCTGCCGAAGGTCTTGCACCGGTTGGACGGGAAACCGCTGGTGCAATATGTGATTGACACGGTGCGGACGCTCGCCCCCGCCGAAATTGTGCTGGTGGTGGGGCATCGCGCCGAGCTGGTGCGCGAAACCATCGGCGGCGGGGTGCGCTACGCCTTGCAGGCAGAGCAACTCGGCACGGGGCACGCGGTGATGCAGGCAAAAGACGCGCTGAAAGACGCTCGCGGGG
>JAJRSQ010000266.1 GCA_024278725.1 Chloroflexota bacterium | reverse complement strand
GTATACGTTGATTGCCGTCGTATGGGGCGGAGCGTTTATGGTGCAGTTTCTCACCATCAACCTGCCCATCAAAATTCAACTCATCTGGGATTCTTGGTTGAAAGTTGTCAACGGCGCACACATCCCCGCCGTAGATTTTGCAGATGGCTTGGGTGTGTTTATTAGTCAGATTTTGTACTGGGGCTTGTTGTTGTATGCCTATGCGCGGGATACCTTGCCCACCTTAAAACGGAATCATGTTACTCCCAAACCATAAATTGGTTTATTGCTAGCCGGGTAACACGAAAATATTCTTGACAAAGGAGGAACCTAAATGAAAGTCAGAAAAGTTGAAGTAGTAAAAACCACAGGTTATATTTACGACGGTTAAATTTAGTATACAGGTAGGAGATTTTGGATATGAGGTTTGCTAAAAAACAAACCGAAAGACATAATGCTTGGGTTTGGGATGGCTAGCAAAAATATGCGCAGTTTCGTTGTACGGAATGTTGACTTTGAGGAAACTTAGAGTTGATTGAAACTGTGTTAGACCGCCAATTGATGATTGGCGGTCTTTTTTTTATTGCTTTTTGAGTGAGGAATCGGTACAATGAATTTATCCCATAGTCAATGGAATGATATTTATGAAAAAGGTAGGATGCCTGAATGACAATCATCTCCACATCAAAATCAAAAACTTTAAAGTTCTATCTTTGGGGTGTTTCCTTTTTGGGTATAGTGCTGTTATTTGGGGCTATTACCGATGTTTTCCCGCATAATTTTTCTGCTTTAATTTTTGTTGGTCTGGTAATTACCGCTGAACTGTTGACTAAAAGCAATTTATTTGCCTCTGAAATGGTGTTTTCTATTTCATCGGCGGTGACGTTTGCCGCATTGTTGTTGTTCGGTCCATATGTGGGTGCGGTTGCCGCAAGCAGCGGTGGCATAGTAGTAACGGTAGCACTATTTTTTGAGAGGAAAGATCGTCAACGGCAATCTACGTTAGCGCAACGGATGTTGTTCAATATGGCGGCACAAGGCATCCCGGCGGCGATTGCCGGATGGATATATTTGGGTTTGGGGGGAACGTTAGGGAAGATAGACTCGGTTTCTAATTTGTTGCCAATTGTACTTGCTGCGTTTGCATTGGAGTTTGCCAATGCGGCGTTGGTCATTGGGGCAGTTGCCATTCAAACAGGAGAATCACCTATGACTATATGGCGGCGGAATGCATCATGGTTAGTGCCCATCAATATTCTGACGATGGCGATTGGTGGCGGCGGTATGGCGTATGCTTTTCAGATTGCAGGCTATGTGGGGGTGGCGGTATTTTTCATCCCCATTGCGATGACGGTGTATTCGGTGCGATTGTATGTTCAACAGACGAAAAAACAGATGGATCAACTGGAACAAACGGTTGAGGAGCGAACCGCTGATTTGCAGAAAGCGTATGATGATTTAAGGCAACTCGACCAGACGAAAACCACTTTTTATGCCATTGTGAACCACGAGATGCGCAGCCCGCTCACTGCCATCATCGGTTATACGGGGTTGTTGCGCCGTGATGCATCATTGACGGACGACCAGCGCCGGCAGATTGATGCGATTTATACCAACAGCAACCGGGTGATTGATTTGGTGAAAAACATCCTCGATGTCTCCAGAATTGAGGATGGAAAATTGAAGATTGTGCCGGAACACACCCCGATTATCCCCATTGTGCATGACGCGATTGCCACGGTAGAACCACAAGCGCGCAGCAAGCTCATTTCCATCGCCTTTGATGCGCATATTCCGCCGGAAACCACCGTATACGCCGACACCAAACGGGTGGCGCAAATCATCATCAATTTGTTGAATAATGCGGTGAAATATACCCCTGAAACCGGCACGGTGCGGGTGAAAGTTGCTTTCGCCAACGATGAAAAGATGGTGCAACTGGATGTGATTGATACCGGCATCGGTATTCCGGAGGCGGTGCTCCCCGTGATTTTTGACCGCTTCAGCCGTGCGGAACGGGATGGTATCCGAGGGATTTCCGGCACCGGCTTGGGATTGACCATCGCCAAAGGGCTGGTTGACGCGCATCACGGCAATATTTGGGCGCAGAGCATCGACGGGGAGGGGGCAACCTTCTCGTTTACGCTGCCCATTGTACTGCACGACCCGCCGGTTACTGCCGCCACCGACTCCACAACCGATATTGAATGACGTAAATCACGGTGAATAAAATTGCGCCGAATACCACCAGCATCACCACGCGGGTGGGGGTGAATAGTTGCGCTATGTTGAGGTTTGTGGGCACGTATGACGGTTGAAGGGTAGGGGTTGCCGTTGGTGTGGCGTGCGGCACAGCGGTTGAAGCGGTGGCTTGTGGGGCGGGGATGATCGCTTCGGCGGTTGCGGGTTTCGCCGGGGGGGTGACGGTTGGGGTCAGTTGCGGCGTTGGGGTAGGGGAGGGCGTTGCTGTGGCGGTCGGTGGTGGGGTTGGTGTGGGGGTGTTGGTTGCCAACGGAACGAGCGATGCCCGCTGACTCGGTGAGCCGTTTTCCACCAGCAGACGCGGCGCGCCGCCGATGAAACAATCGCCCGCCGAGCAAGTTGCGCCCGGCAAAATGATGGTATATGCGCCGTCAACTGCGCGAATGGGTTGCGTGTTGCCCGCTTCGTCCACCAAAATTCCTTCCGGCGCAATGGCGTTGAGGGTGAAAGTGGTGTCCTGCCGCGCGACATTCCACAAAACCGTCGTTGTTTTATCCCCCCGATTGAGCGTGACCATATACACATTGCCTTCGTGAATCCACTCATAATCAGTGTACCCGGCGAAATACTGCGTCACCACCCGAAAAGCGTCGAAGGCGGGGCGGCGCGTGCCATCCGACCGCACCAATCCGTACGGTTCAATATCCTCCGGGTGTTCCAGTGAGTTTTTCATTTTGTAAAATTCTATCCGTTCCGCGCCCCCGGCAATCAGCAGGGCATACGCCTGAATGACGAAATTCGCCTGCTCTGCCGTCGAAACCACGAAATGCGGTTCTGCCCACGGCTGTTCCAGCGGGTCGTCGGTGGGCGGGGCGTTGGTTTCATTCACCTAAACGGGTTTGTCGCCCACGCCGAAACTGTTGAGCATCGCGCGCACTTCCGTGAGAATCTCGAACATCTGGCGCGGTTTATAATACAAATGGAACACCACCCCGTCGAAATAATAATTGCGCGCCGCCGCATCGGGGTCGGCGGTGATGATTTTCAGCAGGCGGGAAAGATACTGCTCGCGGTTGTATTGCGCGTCCCAGTGGTAGGTCAGCCCGGTGAGCAACACCTGCATCGAAGGGTCAACCGATTTGATATTATCGTATGCCACTTTCAGCAGGCGATAATAGTCTTCTTCCGTGCCGAGCCACGTGCTGCCGGGATGTTTCATATCCCACACGTCCGGCTCATTCCAGATGATCCACGTTTTGATGCGCCCCTGATATTGTTGCGCCATCCGTTTGGTGAAATTCCCCCACGCTTCCATGTCCGGCACCGCGCGGGCATCGTTCACCCCCATACTTGCCCAGTTGGGCGTGCCAATCAGCACCGCAACCACCTCCCGCCCCGATGCCAGCGCCGTTTCAATGAGCGGGTCGGGGACGTTGGCGGGTTTCCAGTCGTCGCGCCCGGCGGGTTGGATGACATCCCAGCGCAGGATGATGCGGGTATAGCCCGCACCCGCATCCGTGGCGGCGGCAGGGTCGGTATAACTTTCCACAATGCCGAAACGGGGGTCGGGTCGGGGCGATTGCGCGCGCGCGGTCGGCAGGGTTAACAGGCTGATGAAAAAGACGATTAAAAGGAAGTTCATTCGTTTCATAGAGGGGAATTTAACATAAACCGCTCGTTTTGTAAAGGGGATGCAATTGACAATTTTGCTGAATCCACTATGCTTTAATGACGAATGACGAATGACGAATGACGAATGACGAATGACGAATGACGAATGACGAATGACGAATGACGAATGACGAATGACGAATGACGAATGACGAATGACGAATGACGAATGACGAATGACGGAAATG
>JAJRSQ010000265.1 GCA_024278725.1 Chloroflexota bacterium | reverse complement strand
TCAGCATGAAATTATGCTGGCGCACGGAGATGCCTCGCCGGTATGGGTGACGGAAATGGGCTGGAGCATCACCACCCATTGGGACTTGGGGAACGACCACCGCCGGGGGGTGTCGGAGCGAGTGCAGGCGGCATATCTGACGCGGGCATATCGCAAAATCCGCACCGAAATGCCGTGGATTTCGGCGGCATTTTTATTCAATCTGGATTTTAGTGCCGCGCCGTGGTATGCAGCGCAAAACCCGATGCGCTGGTACGCCATCATCAACCCCGACCGCACCCCGCGCCCGGCGATGGTGCAGTTGAGGATGCAAATATTTTCAGAAGAAAAGGAATAGCCGCCGGTTGACGCCGACGGCTGAGAAGACATCGTGAAACTGGTCATTAAATTCGGCACAAATGTTATCGCCAGCCCGGACAACACCATCAACAAACCCCGCCTGCTGGAGATGGTGCGCCAAATCGCCACGCTGCACCGCGAAGGACACAAAATCGCCCTGGTTTCCTCCGGCGCGATTTTTGTGGGGCGGCAAAATGCGCCCGACCTCCCCCGCCGAAAGGACATCCCTTTCAAACAAATGCTGGCGGCAATCGGGCAGGTGAAGCTGTTGAATATTTACGAGCAACTCTTCGACATTTACGGCATCACCATTGCCCAGGCGTTGCTCACCCGCAGCGATTTGGCGAATCGGGGGCGCTATCTGAACGCCAGAAATACCTTCAACCTGCTGCTGGAACAGCATATTCTGCCGGTGGTGAATGAAAATGATGTGGTTGGGGTGGAGGAAATCAAAATCGGCGACAACGATAACCTTTCGGCGCTGGTGGCAAATTTGATTGACGCCGACCGGCTCATCATCCTCACCGACCAACCGGGGCTTTTCACCGCCGACCCGCGCCAACACACCGATGCGGAACTGATTGCGGAAGTGCCCGCCATCACCGATGACATCCGCGCCCTGGCGGGCGGCACTGCCACGGGGATGGGCGTGGGCGGTTTCAGCACCAAAATTCAGGCGGCGCAATTGGCGACCCGCTCCGGCGTGGAAACGGTCATCGCTTCCGGGCACGAGCCGGATGTGCTGGTGCGGCTGGTTTTGCGCGGCGAAACGCTGGGCACGCGATTTGTGGCGCACATCAGCCATGTGGAAAGCCGCAAACGCTGGATTTTGGCGGAAGCGGTCTCCGGCGCGCTGGTGGTGGATGACGGCGCGGCAGCCGCCATCACCCGGCGGCATCGAAGTTTGCTGCCGGCGGGCATCGTCGCCGTGCGCGGGGAATTTCCGCGCGGGGCAACCGTCGTCATTGAGGATTTGCAGGGGCAAAAATGCGGGCGGGGCATCACCAATTACAAATCCGCCGATATTCGCGCCATTTTGGGGCATCAATCAGATGAAATTGAACGCATTTTAGGGTATAATTACGGGCACACCATCATTCACCGCGATAATCTGGTAGCATTGGGATGAACTGAAGTATCTATACAGCCATCAGGGTGACAAATGTCATTGCGAGCGAAGCGAAGTTGAAAATGCCCGAAGGGTGCAATCTCAGGGTTGAATAGTGGGGATTGCTTCAGCCCTACGGGCTTCGCAATGACACCCCTATATAGATACGAACTGAAAACCGATAGCTGAAAACTATCTTCAAGGAGATGCAATGAGCGAAGAAATCACCATTCTGGGAAAACAGGCAAAAGCCGCCGCGCGGCAACTTTCGCAATTGAGCAATCCACAGCGCAATGAAGCGTTATTTTCCATCGCCGAAATGATTCGCCGCCGCAAAAACGATATTCTCACCGCCAATATGGAAGACATCCAAACCGGAAAAGAGTTGGGGTTGAGCGAAAGCCTGCTCGACCGTTTGAAGCTCACCCCGGAACGGTTGGAAAGCATTGCCGCCGGGGTGGAAAAAGTTGCCACCCTGCCCGACCCCATCGGCGAAGAATTTGACAGCCGGGTGCTGGACAACGGGCTGCGCATTTCCAAACGGCGCATCCCCATCGGCGTGATTGGGGTGATTTACGAAGCCCGCCCCAACGTCACCGCCGATATTGCCGCGCTGTGCATCAAAAGCGGGAACGCCGCCATTCTGCGCGGGGGGAAAGAAGCCCGCCGCTCGAACCGCGCGCTGGCGGATGTGGTCGCCGCCGGATGCGCCGCCGCGGGATTGCCCGCCAATTCGGCGCAGTTGGTACATTCCACCGACCGGAGTTTAGTGCGCGCGCTCCTCCGCGCCGACGATTATATCGATATGATCATCCCGCGCGGCGGGGCGGGATTGCACCGTTTCGCGGTGGAAAACGCCACCATCCCCGTCATCACCGGGGGGATGGGCGTGGTTCACATTTACGTGGACAAAGCCGCCGACCCCGCCAACGTGGTGCCGATTGTGCTGAATGCCAAAGTGCAGCGTCCCAGCGTGTGCAACGCTATGGACACCCTGCTGGTGCATCGCGCCATCGCCGCCGACATTCTGCCCACCGTTGCCCAAGCCCTCATTGACGCGGGGGTGGAATTGCGCTGCGACCCCCGCTCGCTGAAAATTCTATCGGACAGTTTCACCGTTCAATCCGCCACGCCGGAAGATTTCGACACCGAATTTATGGCGCTCATCGCCGCCATCAAAGTGGTGGATAGCCTTGACGACGCGCTCGACCATATTTTCGCTCACAGCACCAAACATTCCGAAGCCATCATCACCGAGGATTACGCCGCCGCCACCCGTTTTGTGAACGAGCTGGACTCGTCGGCGGTGTTCGTCAACGCCAGCACCCGCTTCAACGACGGGGGACAATTCGGGCTGGGGGCGGAGGTCGCCATCAGCACCCAACGCCTGCACGCCCGCGGTCCGATGGGGTTGAAAGAGCTGACCACCTACAAATGGGTGGTGCTGGGGAACGGGCAAATTCGCCCCTGAACCGCCGCAGATACACCCGGAACAATTGCCATTGAACTGCCTTCCGTGTAAAATTCCGTTTCGGACGAATGGAGGCGGGGCATGTCGAACAAGCGAACGGTGCAGCAACAATTCAGCAGCAGAAACGCTGTGCGCGGCTACGCCACCAGCGACATCCACGCGCGGGGGGAAAGTCTCGCCGCGCTGGCGAGCCTGATTCATCCCCAACCCGATTGGCTGGCGCTGGACGTCGCCACCGGCGCGGGACACACCGCCCTGACCTTCGCGCCGCGGGTGCGGCAGGTCATCGCCACCGACATCACCCCGGCAATGCTGGCAAAAACCGCCGAGCTGGCGGCACAGCGGCAGGTATCGAACCTTGAAACACGCCCCGCCGACGCGGAATCGCTCCCCTTCCCCGATGATACCTTCGATTTGCTGACCTGCCGCTTGGCGCTGCATCACTTTCCGCACGCCGAAAACGCCATCCGCGAATTTGCCCGCGTGCTCAAACCGGGCGGGACGCTCGGCTTCACCGATAACATCACCGTGCCGGAAAAAGCCGCTGCCGGATTTTACAACGCTTACGAAAAACTGCGCGACCCGTCGCACCATTGGGTATACCCGTTGGCGCGGCTGACCGCCATGTTTGAACGCGCCGGATTTTCCATCATCGAAACGCGCCGATTGCAGAAAGAACTGGAATTTCACACTTGGGCAGACCGGCAGAATGTTTCGGCGGAAAATAAAGCGACGTTGCAAACGATGATGCGGGAAATTCCCGCCGCGCTGAAGCCGCTTTTCGCCCCCCGTTGGGCGGACGGGACGCTTTATTTTTCACTGTGGGAAATTGTGCTGGTAATGGAGATTGGAGATTAACGATTGGAGATTCGATGTCTCCAGTGACCAATCCCCATTCGCCAATATCTAAAAAGGAAACGGAATGAAATATCATATTTGGACAACCGGATGCCAGATGAATGTCGCCGACTCGCAGCGGGTCGGTTCTGAGCTGGAAAAACTCGGCTACCATTTCACGCCCACTGTGGCGGATGCCGATGTGATTGTGCTGAACACCTGCGTGGTGCGCCAAAGCGCGGAAAACAAAGCCTACGGATTCGCCAGTTCGCTGAAACCGCTCAAAACCGCCGACCCCCACCGCACCATCGCCCTGATGGGCTGCATGGTCGGGGTGCGGGGCAATCCGCGCCTGAAAAAAGCCTTTCCGCACATCGACGTTTTTATGCCCCCCAGCGAGCCGGGTCCATTGGTCAACCATTTGCTGGGGAAAGAAACCCTATCGGAAAAAGATGCCGAATTGAAAACGCGCTACGCCGTGCAAGACGGCGATTTGATTCTCCCCATGCACGAACAGCACAATTTGGTCACCGCGCACGTGCCGGTGGTCTACGGATGCAGTCACGTTTGCACCTATTGCATCATCCCCGCGCGGCGCGGCATCGAGCGCAGCCGTCCGGTGGGCGATATTGCCCGCGAGGTGCGCAGTCTGGTGGCGCAGGGGGTGAAAGAAGTGACCCTGCTGGGGCAGATTGTCGACCGCTACGGCTTCGATGTGCCGGATGGTCCCCGCATGCCCGATTTGCTCCGCGTGCTGAACGATATTGACGGGCTGGAACGCATCCGCTTTTTAACCAGCCATCCCAATTATATGAGCGATGAACTGCTGGAAACCGTCGCCGCGCTGCCCAAAGTGTGCGAACACATCGAAGTGCCCATTCAGGCGGGGCACGATGAGGTGCTGGCGGCGATGAAACGGGAATACACCGTGGACGATTACCGGCGGCTGATTGACCGCATCCGGCGTTATTTGCCCGACACCGGCATCGCCACCGACATCATCGTCGGGTTTCCGGGTGAAACGGAAGCGCACTTTCAGGGCACGCTCGACCTTTTGGCGGAACTGAAGATGGATGTTTGCCATTCGGCGATGTATTCACCCCGCGAAGGGACGGTATCGGCAAAAATCATGGCGGATGATGTGCCGCCGGAAGAGAAAAAACGGCGGCTCGATTTGGTGAACCAACTGCAAGAGGAAATCGTCACCGAAATTAATGAAAAATACATGGGGAAAACCGTCGAAGTGCTGGTGGAAGATTTGCACCGGGGAAAATGGAAAGGGCGTACCCGCACGAACAAACTCGTCTTTTTTGAAGATACCCGCGATTTAAAAGGTCAACGGGTCAACATAGACATCGAATGGGCGGGACCGTGGAGCATGCGCGGCAAAGTAAGCGGAACCGTCTCCGAAAGCATCACCCTGACACTTGCCGCCTAACTGCCCCGCCGAAGGGAGGGCTTATGAGCGACTCACATACGTTTACCACCGCCGACGGGCGCACCGTGACCATTCGTCCCATCCGCGCCGATGACGATGCCCCGCTACTGGTTGATTTGTGGCAAAACCTCTCCGACCGCACCAAACGGTTGCGGTTCCACGCTTTCCCCAGACATTTGCCGCCCGATGAGCAATTGAAACGCGCGGTGGAAATGACGCATCTGATGCCGGGGCGCGACGCGGCGCTGGTGGCAGCCGCCACCGTTGACGGCAGCGAAACCATCGTCGGCGTTGCGCGATTGAGCCGCAGCGTCATTGACAAATCGGTCGCCGAAGCGGCGGTGGTCGTCCGCGATGATTTCCAGAAGGTCGGGCTGGGGACACACCTGCTCCAATCGCTGGATGTTGTCGCCAAAGGGATGGGCATCACCAAATATGAAGCCTGGGTGCTGAGCGAAAACAAGCCCGTCATTGACATCATCAACAAGTTTGGCTACCCCACCGAGATGGAAACCAGCCACGGCGAAACGCACGTGTTGCTGGATATTTTCGGCAATGATGAAGCCGCCTAAACGCAAAAGCCCGAACCGCAGGGTTCGGGCTTTTTGATTACGGACAAATTTCCGTTTAAAAGAGGAAGTCCGAACGGTGGCGTTCGGACTCGACAAAAGGAGAAAAGGAGGATATAAGAAGAAAAAGGGGTGAGTGTGCCACCGTCCGAAAGATGTGTGAAAGATGGAAAACTAGATTGAAAACTAAACTCGTGTGGATGACGGTGTCAGACTCTATTCGTTTGGGTCAACTACAGTATAGCAAAAATCCACGCCGATGTCTGTAAACTCTGCGTAAATGTTTCGGGAATATTCCTTTACGGCGACTCTGAATTTCATTTCGAGGTTGTTTTTTTTGCGCAATCGGAATTCGGGGGGGCGCAAGGCGAAATCCCGGATAGAATAACCCCCTTTTTTGCAAAAACCGCACATCTCCATACAATCAGAAACCGTCGGCGCAATCACCGGCGGTTTTTGATTTTTCCCCCAAAGGAAACGATATGGAACAAACGCTGAAAATTCTCTCGTGGAATGTGAACGGCATTCGCGCCGCGCACCGGAAAGGGTTCATGGATTGGTTCGTGCCCGCCGCGCCCGATATTCTGTGCTTGCAGGAAACCCGCGCCGAACTGCCGCAAGTCCCCGCCGAAATCGCCGAAATTGACGGCTATTTTTCATTCTGGAATCACTCGAAGCGGAAGAAGGGCTACAGCGGCACTGCCCTCCTCTGCAAAACCGAACCGCTGGAAGTGCAATTCGGGTTGGGGATTGAGGAATTTGACACGGAAGGGCGCACCATCATCGCCAAATTTCCAACCTTCACCCTGCTGAACTGCTACTTTCCCAACGGCGGGCGCGACCTCACCCGTGTGCCGTTCAAAATGGCGTTTTACGATGCGTTTCTGGAAAAATGCGAGTCCCTTCGCGCCGAAGGGCAATCCGTTCTTTTTTGCGGGGATGTGAACACCGCTCACCGCGAAATTGACCTCGCCAACCCGAAATCCAATCAGAAAACAACCGGATTTTTGCCCGAAGAACGGGCGTGGATTGACGCGGTCATCGCGGCGGGTTATGTGGATACCTTTCGGCATTTTCACCCGGACGAAGCGGCGCAGTACACGTGGTGGTCGCAGCGATTCAATGCCCGGGCGCGGAATGTGGGCTGGCGGATTGATTACTTTTTCGCGGCGGCGGAACTTTTGCCCCGCGTGCGCGATGCGTTCATCCTGCCCGATGTGCTCGGCAGCGACCATTGTCCGGTGGGGATTTCGCTGGCGGGGTGACGCTATTCGTCGAAGCGCCGCCGCCCGATGTGGTTCATAAATTCGGCGCGGGTGCGCGCATCCGATTTGAACAGCCCGCGCAGTGAGCTGGTGACCATGCTCGCTTGCTGTTTTTTCACCCCGCGCATCATGCTACACATGTGCGCCCCTTCAATCACCACTGCCACCCCCTGCGGTTTCAGCACTTCTTCCAGAAAGGTCGCAATCTGCTCGGTCATCCGTTCCTGCACCTGCAAGCGGCGGGCGAACATTTCCACCATCCGCGGAATTTTGCTCAACCCGATGACCTTGCCGTTGGGAATGTACGCCACGTGCGCTTTGCCGAAAAAGGGCAGCATATGATGTTCGCACAGGCTGTAATATTCAATATCCTTCACCACCACCATCTCATTATATTCCACATCGAACACCGCATCATTGATCATTTTGATGGGGTCAATGTGGTATCCGGCGGTCAATTCATCGAACATCCGCGCCACCCGTTCCGGCGTGCGCTGCAATCCCTGACGGTCGGCATCCTCACCGATATTGCTCAAAATGGTGTAAACGGCATCTTCAACCGCGCGTTTTTTCTTCTCTTCAGCCTTTGCATCCCCGTTGGGCGTAATTTGAAAAGTTTCTTCTAAATACTCAACTGAAAAATGGTTCATTTTGTCTCCTTATGATTTTCTACCCGGAAATACTGCGCTCAATATTCAAATTAATATCGTCCCGGCGGGTCATTTTTTGTTTTTCACCGTGAAACGCGGCGGCGATGGTTTCCAACGGCTGCCCCGTTTCAGGATGCCGATACGCCGGCGCAATTTCTGCCAGCGGAATGGCGACGAATGGACGCGCCAGCACATCCGGGTCGGGGATGGGGCTGCCGTCCAATTCAAAGATGGCATTATTGAATAAAACCAAGTCAATGTCAATTGTGCGCGGTCCGAAGCGATGCCCGCTACGGTCGCGGTGCAGTTGCGCTTCAATCACCCGCAAAACCTGCCATTTCAACGCCGACGGGCGCAGGTCGGTGGCGATTAATGCGGCGGCGTTGAGAAAATTCGGCTGGTCGGTGATGCCGACGGGCGCAGTCTCCCACACCGACGATACCGCCAGCAGGCGAGTGTGCGTCGCCAGCAACTCAATTGCGGCGCGCAGGTTTTGCTCGGGGTTGATGTTGCTGCCCAGCGAAAGATATGCCCGGTTCATTCGTTGCGTCTCCGGTCAATGGTCACGCCCACCGACTGCGCGAAACGCACCGCGCCCGGTTTTTCCACCGTGACGATGGCGCGGGTCACGCGGGGGTCGCGCAGGCGGATAGCGACAACTTCGCCCGCCATTTTTTCCACCAAATAGAATTGCGAATTTTCCACCATTTCAATCACCTGTTTGGCGACGGTTTTGTAGTTCACCGCGTCGGCAATATCATCCGAGCGGGCGGCGGCGCGCAAATCGGCGTGCATGGTGATGTTGATGAGCACGTCCTGCCGCTTCACCCGTTCTTCGGGATTAATGCCGATGATGGTGCGAACCAGCAAGTCTTTGATGTGTACTTTATCGGTTATCATTTCAAATTGCCCTTTCTGTGCATACCTGCCTGAAATTGTACCAGAAATTTGAAAAATGTGGTGTAATCTGGTTTACAAAGCGAACAATCACAGAAGATACATTTCAATGCCGGGCGAATTTTAGCCCTATCAGTTCAAGGCAAAAGCAGGATGCTGTACAGTCACAAAAATTTATCCGTGAAAAATCCTGAAAATCTGCGCTATCTGCGTTCTATTTTGTCCTCTTCCAAGAGGTTGCACATCAGGCACAAATTTCCGTTTGGCGTTCTCTTCGCTGCATGCTATGATAATAAGGTCATCCTCGAATGTAAACTAAGTTACAGATAGAAACCTCGTGTCGGTTTATCCTTATAAGGTCAAAAAAAATACTCCCCACACAAAGGAAGGAAAATCTTATGAAAAAATTATTCAGTTTGCCACTTTTACTGGCATTTCTCCTAACCATATTGCCCGTCACCGCCCTCGCCGATGGACACGCCCAGAGCGAACCCGTCTGCGAATCGGTGGTGACCGTGCAATTGAACGACTGGCTCTCAAAACTGGCGGATAAATTTTACGCCAATGTGCTGGCATATCCCGCCATTATGGACGCCACCAACGCCAAAGCCGCCTTCGACAGCACCTTTGCCACCATTGCCGA
Organism: Chloroflexota bacterium; assembly: GCA_024278725.1. Taxonomy (GTDB): domain Bacteria; phylum Chloroflexota; class Anaerolineae; order 4572-78; family 4572-78; genus JANTHQ01. Next base: position 1,312 of record JAJRSQ010000265.1, on the reverse strand, counting down.
CCCCGACTTGATTGAGCCGGGCTGGAAATTGTGCATCCCCTCGGTGAGCGATGCCGAAGTGCTGCTGGGCGGGGAAACGCTCAACGCCGCCGACCTGCAAGCGGGCACGCTCCGCATTGGGCTGCAACCGATTGTCCAAACCGACCCTGCGCTCGTCTCTTCGGACGGCGAGGTTGCCGTCGCCAATAATGTATACGATTATCTGGTGGATGTGGATGCCGCTTCGGTGGTGCGCCCGCGCTTGGCTCGCAGTTGGACGGTGAGCGATGACGGACTGACCTACGTTTTCAAACTGGCGGAAAATGTCACCTTCCATGACGGCTCGCCTCTGACCGCCGAAGATGTGGTCTGGACTTTCGACCGTCTGCGCGACCCGGACTTGGGTTTCCCCACGTCCAGCCTGTACGAAAATATCGACACCATCGCAGCGACCGGCGACTTGGAAGTCACCTTCACGCTGAAAAAGCCGAATCCCTTCTTCCTGTACGACCTCAGCGACAACCACGCGCTGGTGATGAAAGCCAACACCGCCGACCCCACCGACTTCAACGGCACAGGTCCCTTCATGGTGGATTCATACACCGCGGAAGACCGACTCATCCTCAAAGCCAACCCGAACTATTTTGTGCGCAGTCAACCCCGGCTGGCGGGGCTGGAATTCATTTTCTTCAACGATGAAACTGCCGCCGTTGAAGCGCTGCGCAGTGGACAGATTGATGTCACGTGGCGCATGCCGGTGGCGATTTTCAAAACCCTCGAAGGCGAACCGGGCATCAACACCGTTGTCATTCCCACCAACGGCTTCGACGTGGTGCGCCTCCGCGCCGACCGCCCCCCCGGCAACGACCCGCGCGTGATGCGCGCCCTGCGCCTCGCCACCGACCGCCAAGCCATTCTGGACGCGGTGCAGCTCGGACTGGGCGCCATCGGGCGCGACAGCCCCATCGGTCCGCTGTACACCACCTATTACAGCGAAGCCACCCCCCTGCCGGAACGCGACATCGCCCAAGCCAAGCAACTGCTGGCGGACGCAGGCTATCCCGATGGACTGCAACTTGACCTGCACACCCCCGACACCGGCGGACGTCCCGATTTGGCGGTGATTCTGAAGGAACAGTGGGCAGAAGCGGGCGTGGATGTGAACGTGATTGTCGAACCGGAAAGCGTCTATTACGGCGACAACGGCTGGCTCGAAGTGGATTTGGGCATCACAGGCTGGGGTTCGCGCCCGTATCCGCAATTTTACCTGAACGTCATGCTCAAAACTGACGCCAAATGGAACGAATCGCATTTCGCCAACGCCGAATTTGAC
>JAJRSQ010000264.1 GCA_024278725.1 Chloroflexota bacterium | reverse complement strand
GGATGGGCTTGCCGGGACATCGCCACGTCAGCTTTTTACTGACCTTTCAACAGCAATACCCGTAATTATTATGGACAAAAAACCGAGTATCCTCATTGTTGATGATGCATACAGCATCCAACTTTACCTGTAGCAATTGCTCACCCGCGAGAATTTCACGGTGCTGATTGCCTCTACCGGCGAAGAAGCGATAGCAACGCTGCAAGCCTATCCCGATATTGATATGGTTTTGCTGGATATAAACTTGCCGGCAACTTCGGGATTTTCCGTGCTGGAAAAAATTCGCGCCACGCCCCGCACCCGACACACGCGGGTCATCATGGTTACGGGGATGAACAACGAAGGGCAAATTGTGCGCGCCTTCCAAGCCGGCGCCGTGGATTACATCACCAAACCTTTCAACAAAAGTGAGTTGATTGCCCGCGTAAAAACCCATATGCGTCTGAAACAGGTGGAAGCGGAACTTCAGCAGCAAAAAGACCTGTACCGCTCCACGTTGGCGCACACCAGCGATACCGCCCTGCTGCTGATTGAAAACGCGGATGGCTTCATTGCCCGAATGAGCCGTACGGGACTGCTGGAGTATGTTTCGCCCGCCTGCCGCGACGTGCTGGGGTATCAGCCCGACGATGTGCAGGGGAAATTTTTTCTGGAACTGGTACATCCCGAAGATAAAGAGGACGTTGCCTCGATGTCGCCCCCGCTGTTCGACGTATCCGAATCGACCACATTTTCATTGCGCGTCAAAAAAGCGATGGGGGGGTATGTGTGGGCGGAAATCTATCTCCAGCCCGCGCCGCAAAGTGAAACATCCCTCATCGCCATCGTCCGCGACATCAGCGAGCGCAAAAAATACGAGCAAGCCCTTCAGCAGGCATATGACGAGCTGGAACAGCGCGTCCGCGAGCGCACCGCCGAATTGACGCGCACCAACAACCTGCTGAAGCAGGAAATCATCGACCGCAAGCGCGCCGAATTTATGCTGGAAAAAGAACGGGTTGACCTCGCGCTGCGGGTGGAGGAACGCACCGCCGAACTTCGCGCCGCCAACAAAGAGTTGGAGCGCGCCAACCAACTGAAAGACGAATTTCTGGCGAGCATGAGCCACGAACTCCGCACCCCGCTCAATGCGGTGCTGGGGCTGACCGAATCGCTGCTGGAAGGGGTGTACGGCGATGTGTCGGAGCGGCAGAAAAAAGCGCTGCAAATCATCGATGAAAGCGGGCGGCATCTTCGCACCCTCATTGATGATATTCTCGACCTGTCCAAAATCGGTGCGGGAAAATTGACCCTGACCATTGAGCCGGTGGCGGTGCAGGATGTATGCACCTCCAGCCTGAATTTCATCCGCGAAGCCGCCGAGAAAAAGAACATCGCCATTTCCGCAAAAATTTCCCCGAAAGTCACCACCATCCCCGCCGACCAACGGCGATTAAAACAAATTTTGGTCAACCTGTTGAGCAACGCCGTGAAATTCACCCCGGAAGGGGGGAAAATCGGATTGACGGTGTGCGGACATCCGGCGGAAGATGTGGTACAATTCACAGTGTGGGACACGGGTATCGGCATTTCCGAAACGCAGATGCCGCACCTTTTTCAACCCTTCGTCCAATTGGACAGCAAACTGTCGCGGCGGTACAGCGGCACGGGGCTGGGGCTGACGCTGGTGCAGCGTATGACCGAAATGCACGGCGGCAGCGTCTCGGTTTCCAGCACCCCCGACGAAGGAAGCCAATTCACCATCACCCTGCCCTGGAAACAGCGCCAATACAAAATTATGCCCCCCACGGCGCAATCATCCGCCACCGCACCGCACATTCTGCTGGCGGACGACAGCATCATCACCCTGCAAACCATCTATACTTTCCTGCAAAAACAGGGCTACCAAATTTCCATCGCCAAAACGGGGGCGGAAGCCCTGCAGATGGCGGCAACCATCCAGCCGGATTTGATTCTGATGGATGTTCAAATGCCGGATATGGACGGGCTGGAAGCAACCCGCCGCCTCCGTATGAATCCGAAATCGAAACGCATCCCGGTCATCGCGGTGACGGCGCTGGCAATGCCCGGCGACCGGGAGCGGTGTCTCGCCGCCGGCGCAAACGATTATCTCAGCAAGCCGGTGAATCTAAACGCATTGCAAAAAATAATCAATGATTATGTAGGGTAGCCTATGAAACGCACAGAAATGAAAGCCAGAATTTTGGTGGTAGATGATGAACCTGCCGGACGCGAAGTGCTGTACGGGCTGTTGACTATGGACGGGTATCAAGTTCAGGTTGCCGCCAACGGCAAAGAAGCGATTGAAAAAGCGACCGCCGTCCCGCCCGATTTGATACTGCTGGACGTGATGATGCCCGGCATCGACGGGTTTGAGGTGTGCCGCCGGTTGCGAAAGAATCCCAATTTGTCGGAAATGCCCATCGTCATGCTCACCGCGCTGGATGACCGCGACTCGCTGCTGCAGGGCATCGAATCGGGCGCGGATGATTTCATTTCCAAACCGTTTGACCGTGAAGTTCTGCGGGCACGGGTGAAGACCATCACCCGGCTGAACCGCTTCCGGCGGCTGGTGACCGAGCGCAACAAATTCCAATGGGCAATTGACCACGCGGACGAGGGTTTTCTGGTGATGAATAACCGGGGAACCATTCAATACGCCAACCGGCAAGCCCGTCATTACCTGGAGCTTCCCCTCGACCCCGATGAACCCATTACCCAACGGTTTCAAGACCTCATCAAAACCCGTTTCCGCCGCGAACCGGCGTCGGCGTGGGATACCAAACAATTGCTCTCCCCGCCCGGTTCGCAATCGCCTATGCCGCGTTATCTGGTGCGCCCCGAAACCGCAACCGCCCACGCTTTTTGGCTGCAAGTGAATTTGCTCCCCATCAACCCCGCCGCCGCCGTCACCGAATGGGTGGTGCAGTTGCGGGATGTCACTTCAAAAATGATTCTCCAGCGCGATATGTGGCAATTTCAGGCGATGATTGCTCACAAATTGCGCGCACCGATGGTTCCCGTCATCGGCACCATCAATCTGCTGGCATCGGAAATTGAGAATTTCACGCAGACAGATATTTCCCGGCTCTCGCAACGCGCGCTCGATGGCGTGTACCGCCTTCAAAATGCCATTGAGGAAATCATTAATTATGTTGATATAACCAAAGACGTGCCTCTATCGCAATTCGAGCATTTCCCCGTGAAGGATTTGGGGGCGCTGGTGCAGTCTGTGCAGCAGGAATTAGACCTTCCCGACGTGCAGTTTCAACCGGCAAGCTCGCTCGCCGAGCCAAACCGCTCGGTGCGCCTCACCCCGCAAGCGATGACGCTGGTGCTGTGCGAACTGCTGAAAAACGCGCAAAAGTTTCATCCCGCCAATGCCCCGTTCATCACCATTGAAGCCCGCATTGCAGACAACCGGCTGGTGCTGAAAGTCAGCGACGATGGCATCACGCTGTCGCCCGAACAGTTGGCGCACATTTGGGTTCCATATTATCAGGGCGAAAAATATTTCACGGGGGAAGTGTCCGGCATGGGGCTGGGCTTGCCGATGGTCGCTTCGCTGGTTTGGAGCATCAACGGGACATGTACCGCGTACAACCGCCAACCCGCCCCGGGGATGGTGGTGGAATTGGCGCTGCCGATTTGATGTCACAGGAGTGGAGGAAACATATGCCAACAAAGAATGGTCACATCCGTATTTTGGTGGTAGATGATGAACCCGTCAGCCAAACGATTGCCGAAGGCAAATTATTGCCCGACGGCTACACATTATTTTTCGCGGAAAATGGCGCGGATGCGCTGGCAAAGCTCCCCGATTGCCGTCCGCATGTCATTTTGATGGATGTGATGATGCCGGAGATGGACGGCTTCACCGCCTGCCGGCAGATAAAATCAGACCCGCAATGGCACAGCATTCCGGTTATTATGGTGACAGCGCTGGACGACCGGGACACGCTCCAACAAGGGTTTGAAGCGGGGGCGAACGATTTTGTCAGCAAAGCCGCCAGCGCCATTGAGCTGCGGGCGCGGGTGCGGTCGATGGTGAAAATCAAAGAGCAATTCGACTCGCTGGCGCAATTATTGACCCTACGCGAAGATATGGCGAATATGATGGTGCATGATATGCGCAACCCGCTGACGAGCATGATAGGGTACAGTCAATTGCTGGAACGCCTGTCGCTGTCGGAAGAGCAGGTAAAGGACATCGCGCAGAAAATCGTCTCGGAGGGGCAGCGGTTGAACCGGTTCATCGACGATATGCTGTTGATGGCAAAAATGGAAGAGAATGAATTGCAGTTGAACCCGACGGAAACGGATATCGTCGCTCTGGTTCACACCACCATCAAACACCTGCACGTGTCCGCTTCGGCGAAAAATATTGCGCTGGAATTCACCCCGCCGCCGCAACCACCGGTTGTGCCGGTGGATACGAACCTTTTCCAGCGCGTGCTTGACAATCTGGTCTCGAATGCCATCAAATATTCCCCACAAGACACCACCGTTCATATCACGGTCGCCCCCGTATCCGATGGCAGCCACACGGCGCGCATCACCATCGCCGACGAGGGACCGGGCATCTCTGATGAACAGAAGCAGACGATTTTCAAGAAGTTCGACACCGGCGCAATTAGCGGCAACAAAGTTTTACAAATCGGGTTAGGGCTGGCATTCAGCAAAATGGTTGTGGAAGCGCACCACGGTACATTAACGGTCACGGACAATCAGCCCACCGGCGCAATCTTTGTGATTGAGGTGTAATGATGAACAAACCGAAATATTGGCAGATATGGGGTATAGTCACGCTGTTTTTGATGATGCTGATACTGTCGGCGTGTGGAACCGGCATTGCCACGCCGCAACGCAATTTACAGGAATCGATCCACTATTATATTTTCGACCGGCAACCGATATCGGGAGCGGCGTTTGTATCGTGGGCAAACAGCAATTTATCGCAATATTCCGCCCGAAAGGTGCAAAAGGCGCTGTACACCGAAGGGAAGCGGCAAGCGAAGGAAGGTCATCCCAATGCGGTTGCGGCGTTGAGTTTGGCAGACCAGGCTTGGGCAAAAGAGAAGGGTTTGGAATACAAACGGGATACGTGGGTCAAATTGCAGGAGGAAGCCAAAGCCAACGTGAAAACAAGCCCGTCGGGGACGCTGCAATTGTGGCCCACAAAATAGCCGAGGTTCAATCGGCATTCGGATTTTGGGCGACCCTTGTGGTCGCCCCTACGGTCGCACGAAAAAAGACGTCCCTTTGCGCAGGGTCGTCTTTTGTGCATTTGAGGGTATTTACGGAAACGCCGGTACCTGCGCGAGCGTTCATTTGCGGTGGGCGGAATCGGCAGGCATACGAAAATTCCGGGGACGTGCGCCCGGTTTCAAGCTGACCGACTGTGTGGAGCATCGTTGTCGTTTGTGGTGTTTCCGGCGAGGGTTATGCCTGCGAAGCCCCGGCAGCGTCGGCGGACGGCGCTGTACCCCGGGTGATTTGGTTCAACTCGGTGGGGGGGATATGACGCACCACTTTTCCGCTGAGCGTATCCACCAGATTCACGGCAACCTGCCCGGAGCTTTCATCAATCACAAACTCCGGGTAGGTATAGCCGTTTTTTTCCGGTTGGAACCGAGTTGTCTTTTTGGCAGACATAATATCCCGTATGTGTTGCGAATTATGAATTACAGCCGAATGTCTCGACGACGGATTCGATTTTGCTGTAATTTTCCGTTAGCAATTTCCTTTGCCAGTTTTTCCGGCGGAATGGTACGAATCAATTCACCGCTATCGCCGTCAATGATGCGCACCACCACTCGATGCGTGTCGCGGTCTACGCTGAATTCGGCGTAGGTGTTGGGCAGCGTACTCGCCGCTTCGGCAGGTTTTTCCGGCTGTTTCTGTTTCTGCTGCCGGGTCGATACCTCAACGGCTGTGTCGGGCTCTTTGACGGTGTTGGTCGCCTTTTCTGCCCGTTGCTGCCAATACCGCTCGCGCATCACTTCGGTCAAGGCAATGGCTTGCTCTTGTGCGTTACTTACAGTTCCTTCAATCGGTTTTATGGGGTCCATCCGTGTCACCCTCCTTACAGCTAATATTTATCCTAAGGAGTTATAAAGTCCTCCAACTGAAAATGCTTGCATTGATTGGAATTGATAGGTCATGCTGATGAGTTGCGATTGAATGGCGGCGTATTGGTTGCGAAGTGCACCCTCTCTCACTTTCAATCGGTCTTCATAGCTATTAATTTGGTCGTTCAGCGTTGATAGCTGGGTGCTGATGCTGTCCTTCGTATTGGCGATGATGGCGCCGGTGCCGGTGTTGTACTTGTCGAGTTCCGTGTTCAGGTTGGCAAGCACATCATCAAACAGGGATTGGACGGCGGTGAAATCGTTGTTGAGGGCGGTATTCAGTGCCGCGCTATCAGACAGGGTGAATTTGCCGTTTGTATCAATGCTGATGCCCACATCAGTGAGGTATTTCGGATTGTTGCCCAGCGCGCCGGTATATTCGCCCAGAAGTTTGTTCGCAATGTCCTGCCGCAACCACCGAATTGACCAGTCACTGCCGAGGGGGGCTTGAGTGTAGGTCGGATTGCCGTTGCCGTCCTCGCTCCCTTTGGTCGGTTCGGTCTTCTGCTTGATGTAATCCATCAAATCGTTGACCTTTGTGAGCAGCGTTTTCACCTTTTCTTCCACGCCGGCGTTGTTTTTGGTCACGTCTATGGTGGCAGAGCCGGACGCCTTCAGGTCGATAGACAACCCTTGAATCACATCAGTGAGTCCGATATTTTTGCCGCGCTGGATGCTGATATTGTTGATGGAGAAGTTAGCATCCTTCGCCTGTTGCAGTTCCGCGCCGGTGGCGAGTGTGCCGCCCGTGCCGCCGCCGCTGGCGCTCAGAATGCCCAAGTCCTGCAAAACGGTTCCGCTGGTGTCATCAAGCGTGATTGCGCCGGACGCGCCGGTGCGCTGTGCGGTGATGACCAACCGGCGGTCAACAACGGTGGCTTGGACTTCGTTGCCTTCCGCATACGTGGCACTGTTGATGTTGGAAAGGATGTCGTTGAGACTGTCGCTGGTGGCAACGGTGATGCTCGCGCCCTGTGCGGTATACGCCACGTTGGCGGTATCGGCACCACCATAAAGTTGGGTAGCAGTGGGGTCACTTGTGTCAAACGTGATGGTCATTCCGCGCCCTGTGTCGAAGGTCGTGCCGGAAACGTTGCTGTAATCCTGCCAACTTGCGGTCGTCGCCGTGCCGGTGTCGGTGGTATCATCCACCCGAACGGCGTCGCCATTTGAATCAACCACCCGGAATTGCCAATTGGCGGTGTTGTTGGGGTCTTGTCGAAATTCGACGTAATACGTGTCGCTGCCCAGTTGCGTTTCGCCGGAAACAACCGTCCCCGTTACGCCGAAGCCGGTCACGGGATTCCCGGAACCGACATTCCCGGCGACACTGGCGGTGGACGCGCCCCCGATGACGAATGTGCCCGAATATCCCAACGCGACAGTGGATTGGTTTTGCTGTGCCGAGCCAATTTGGTGCGCGGTGGCGAGGTTGGTTACCGACAGGCTGTACGAGCCTTCAACGGCGCTGGTGCCATTCAGCGATGCGCCCACAACATTGACGTTGGGGTCTGCATTGGTTACTGACAGCGATTTGGCGGCAAACGCATCCACTGAGCCGTATGTGGTGCTGGAGAGGGCGGAGATTGCCGTTTGCAAGTCGGTAATTTTGGTGGTGATGTCGTTATAAATGGCATTTTTTACGTTCAACGTGTCGCGCTGAGATTGCAGCTTGGTCAGCGGTTGACGCTCGTATGCCATTGTTTGGTTCACTAATTGTTCCACCCACTGCGGGCTGACTGGCGATATGCCTGATAATCCAACCATAGGTCACGCTCCTTTATCCGGCTAAGACCACTCCTGATGTTGCTGATGTCATTTGCCCCATCGGCGCGCTGTAACGATTCTGCGCCACCGGCGCAACGGCGGGTTGATGCTGTTCCCGTATTTCCGCCCAAGCGTCCCGAAGTTCGCGGAGCAGGTCTGCCGCTTCATCATATTTGCTCTGTCGTCCCAAATCACCAATGTACTGGTAAAGGCGGAAGAAGCCGAGTGCGACATCGGCATCGTAGCTGTAATCGAGTGCGTCGCGTAATACGCCAATGGCTTTCGTCAGCCGAGCCAAGTCCTTTTGTCCGCAACTTGCGAGTGCGGCATCATATGCCATAATGAGCAAATCGAGGGGGCTGGCTCCGGCTATTTGGTTCATTCGGTAGGTTTGAGTTACTGTCTGTAAATTAGTCATCGCGTTTACCCTATCCTTATCCAAAAGATTTTTGACGGTGGTATTGGCGTGAGGGGGACATCATCCCCCCCACACCGCTACCGTGGTCTCATGTCTAGCGGAACAGGCTTAAAATCCCTTGCGGAGCCGTGTTCGCTTGAGCCAGCATTGTGATTGATGTTTGTTGCAAGATGCTGTACTTGGTCGCTTCGAGTTGTTCCTGCGCCATGTCAGCGTTCATGATGCGGTTGTACGCACCTTCCACGTTCACCTGCGAAACCGCCAACTGTTCTTCTTTGAAGCTGAGCTTGTTCATCAACGCCCCAACGGTTGAAAGCTTGCTGGAAATGGTGTTGATGGCGGTGTCAACGCTGCCCATGTAGGTCTGGAATGTCGATGCGCTGGCGCTGCTCAGGCTGGCGTAGTTGACGTTCAGCCCGTTGGTGCTCCCGGTGACCGTCACCAGATTGATAGCAGTGAAGGCGGTGGTGTCGCCGCTGTCTGCGCCGGTCTGGAACGTGTAATTGGAAGAATTGCTGATGAGGTCTTTGCCGTTCCAGGTGGTCTGCCCGATGGTGTCCGCAATCTGGCTTTCATACTCTTTCAACTGCGTTTTGATGGCTTCGCGCTCATCAGTCCCCAGCGTATCATTAACACCTTGTTGCGCCAGGTTACGCATATTGGTCAGAATGCCGTTGATTTTGGACAACCCGGATTCCGCCACGGCGAGCATATTCTTTGCGTCGCCGATGTTGTTCAGCGCGGTTTTCATCCCTTCGTTGCGGGCGTTCAGCTTGTTGGCGATGGTCAACCCGGCGGGGTCGTCCATGGCGCTGTTGATGCGTTTGCCGGTTGCCAGACGGGTCTGATGCAGTGCCAGTTTGTTGTTGACGTTTCGCAGTGAGTTCAGCGCGTTCAATGCACCAATGTTCGATGCAATTCGCGTGAAATCTACTTGTGCCATTTTAATAACCTCCGTGTTTAAATGTTGGTTTCCTTACCAGTGGTCTCAGGTTGCCGACCGCGTCATCCTTAGCGGAACAGGCTCAAAATGCCCTGAGGGGCGGCGTTCGCCTGAGCCAGCATGGTGATTGACGTTTGCTGCAAGATGCTGAACTTGGTTGCCTCAAGTTGCTCCTGCGCCATATCAGCGTTCATGATGCGGTTGTACGCGCCTTCCACATTCACTTGCGAGACCGCCAGCTGTTCCTCTTTGAAGGTCAGTTTGCTCATCAACGCCCCGACATTCGACAGCTTGCTGGAAATGGTGTTGATGGCGGTGTCAACGCTGCCCATATAGGTCTGGAATGTCGATGCGCTGGCGCTGCTCAGGCTGGCGTAGTTGATATTCAGCCCGTTGGTGCTCCCGGTGACCGTCACCAGATTGATGGCAGTGAAGGCGGTGGTGTCGCCACTGTCTGCGCCGGTCTGGAACGTGTAATTGGAAGAATTGCTGATGAGGTCTTTGCCGTTCCATGTGGTTTGCCCGATGGTATCCGCAATCTGGCTTTCGTATTCTTTCAACTGCGTTTTGATGGCTTCGCGCTCATCTGTACCCAGCGTGTCGTTGATACCCTGTTGCGCCAGATTACGCATATTGGTCAGAATGCCGTTGATTTTGGACAACCCGGATTCCGCCACTGAAAGCATGTTTTTCGCGTCGCCGATGTTGTTCAGCGCGGTTTTCATCCCTTCGTTGCGGGCATTCAGTTTGTTGGCGATGGTCAACCCGGCGGGGTCGTCCATGGCGCTGTTGATGCGTTTGCCGGTTGCCAGACGGGTCTGATGCAGTGCCAGTTTGTTGTTGACGTTGCGCAGTGAGTTCAGCGC
>JAJRSQ010000263.1 GCA_024278725.1 Chloroflexota bacterium | reverse complement strand
GTAGCCCGAAGCAATCTCCGTCCCCCACTGATGGGGATTGCTTCGCCTTCGGCTCGCAATGATGGTTGTCATCACTTGCAACTGAGCCACTCCCCGATTTTTTACGATTATACACGTGCGCGCGGCATGTTACAATTGGCGGGGTTGTAACAAATCTCCGCTTTGGGTATAATTGATGGTATACACGAGGCGAAAAACGATGACAAAAAACACGAAAAATCGGGCATCCGAAGCGAGCGGTTCGCAGTCGGGGTATCGTCCGCGCAGTTTGAAGCAGGTTTTGCAGGAAGCGGATGAAATGGTGGTGCAGGGGGAGTTGGATGAATATTTGCCCGTGCCCACCGGCTTCAATCAAATTGACCGCATCATCGGCGGGGGATTGCGAAAAACCGAGTTGGTGCTGGTTGGCGGCAGGCAGGGGATTGGCAAAACGGTCTTCGCGCTTCAAGTGGCTCGCAATTTGGCGTTGAACGAAGGGACATACGCGCTGTATATTTCTTTCGAGCATAATGAAATCCACCTGCTGAACCGCCTGATTTGTCTGGAAAGCATTGACCCCACCCGCGACCCCGGCGTCAGTGGCGTGCGCCTGAAGGATTTGCACAACATCGTGGTTTCCACGCGCGGGCGGAGCGCCTCGGCGGGGTTGTATGATATTCTGGCGCGCAATGCCAAGACATCCCGCGCGATGAAAACTATTGCCAAGTATGCCGATAATCTCATTTTGATGAAGGGCAGTCCGGCGACAACCACCCTCGGCGGCATCCGCGAAATGGTGCAGACATTGGTCAAGGCGACGGGGGGCAAGCTGGTGCTGTTTGTGGATTATTTGCAGAAGATTGCCATTTATCCGGAGCGCGCCGCCAACGAAGCGGAAAAAGTGACCATTGTGGTTGAAGGGTTGAAAGATATTGCCATGACCATGAACATCCCGGTGGTCTCGGTGGTGGCGGCGGAACGGGAAGGGTTGAAAGCGCGGCGGCTGCATATGTTCCATCTGCGCGGCAGTTCCGCGCTGGATTATGAGTGTGATATTGCCATCATCATGAACAACAAATTCCAGATTCTTTCCAAAGACCACATCGCTTTCAACCCGTACAAAAGTGAGGCTTTCCGCGATTGGGTGGTGTTCACCATTGAGAAAAACCGCGCCGGGCGGGCGATGATTGACCTCGAATTTCAGTTGCGCCCGCAGTATTTTTCCTTCAACCCGAAGGGGAATATTGTTGAGCAGAAGCTCATCGACGAAAAAATAATTGTGGAATGAAAAAAGCCCCTCATGCCGAGGGGCTTTTTGGTGTGCCAAAATCCGGTCTTACATCCGATTCGCCAGTTCGACAAACGCATCCACGTCTGCCAGCGCTTCGTCCACCGCCGTTTCCCAGAAGGCGGGCTGGGTCAAATCCACGCCGAGGTGGGTTTTTGCCAGCGTTTCGGTGTCCATTGAGCCGGTATCGCGCAGCAGGGCGATGTAGCGGTCTTTGAATGCCGCGCCCGCTTCCTGCGCCAGCGCGTAAATGCCGTGACTGAACAGAAATCCGAAGGTGTACGGGAAGTTGTAAAAGGGCGCGCGGGTGATGTAAAAATGCAATTTGCTCGCCCAGAATAGCGGATGGTACGATGACAGCCCGTCGTGATAGGCGGTTTTTTGCGCGTCCATCATCAGTGCGGAAAGGTCGTCCACGCTGAGCTGAGCGGTGGCGCGTCGTTCAAAAAATGCGCGTTCAAAATCGAAACGGGCGCGAATGTTCATCATAAAGGTCGCCGTATCATCGAGCTTGCGCGCCAGCAGCCCCAGCCGCTCGCCGTCGTCGGTGCTTTGGCGCAGATAGGCATCGGTGACGACCAGCTCATTGAAGGTGCTGGCGGTTTCGGCGACGCTCATGGTGTACCGTTGCGCGCCAAAGGGCATATCACGCAAGACATAGCCGTGATACCCGTGCCCCAGTTCGTGCGCCAGCGTCGAAAGTCCGTTGTAGCTGCCGTTGAAGGTCATGAACACGCGGGTTTCTGCTTTGAGCGGCAGACGGGTGCAGAATGCGCCCGCCCGTTTGCCGGGGCGGTCTTCCGATTCCACCCAGCGGTTGTTGATTGCCATGCGGCAGAAATCGGCAATATCGGGGTTGATGTCCCCCAGATTTTTCACGATGAAATCGGCGGCTTCGGCGAAGGTGAAATTGCTGTTCAGGTTGCCGACGGGGGCGTTGATGTCGTACCAGGCGAGTTTCTCCACGCCCAGAACCTTCGCTTTGGCGGCGAAATAATCGAGCAGGCGGTCGCTCTTCTGCGCGATGACGCCCCACATGGTGTCCAGCGTTTGGCGGCTGAGCCGGTTGTTGAAAAGGGGTTCCTTCAACACCGATTCCCATCCCCGGTGGCGGTAGGTGGTGAGCCGGAAACCGGCTTGATAATTGAGCGCCATCGAAATGACCGGCGCGAGTTCGCGCCACGTTTCTTCATACAATTCAAACGCGCGGCGGCGGGTTTCGCGGGTTTCCGCATCCATGTATTTGCTCTGCAACTGCCCCAGCGACATCGGTTTGGTTTCGCCGTCTTCTTCAAATTGAACCTGCTTTGTTCCGGCAATGACGTTGTACAGTTGGTCCCAGGCGTGGTATCCGTCCGCCGAAAGTTCGCTCACCAGCGCTTCCACTTCGGGCGGGAGCTTATCTTTTGCCAGCGTGCGGTGTTCGTTCAAATCGAAGGCGACCGGTTTCAGCGCGTCCGTTTCCAGCAGGGCGAGCCATTCGGCATCGGGCTGTTGGCTGGCAGCGGCGGCGAAATTCGTCCACAGCGTTTCAAGTTGGGCGTGCAGGGCGTCCAATTCGCCGTCGAGCATACGGGCTTTGTCATCTTTGACGTTTTGGGAAACCAGACATCCGGCAAACGACCCCGCGTGAAACAACCGCGCCGAAAGGTCGTACAGGTTGTTGATGGTTTCTGTCCACTGCGGTTGCGTTTCCGCCGAGAGGGGGGGCAGGGCGGGTTGAGCCTTCGCCGTCGTCAAATCGGCGGTGAGTTGCGCCACAAAAGCGGCAAGTTCCGGCGATTCGCTCCCGCCGGGGAAGATGGAATCCAAATCCCAAGTCAATGGAAGGGTCATACGTTCACCTCGTTGTGTTGTGGTATTAGTCCATTTTCAGGGCGGCGATGAACAGACTCGCCCAGCCCGCCAAAAATAGCGCGCCCCCAAAGGGGGTTATCGCGCCCAAAATGTGCCGATTGGTCAGCACCAGCACATATAAACTCCCGGAAAAGACGATGATGCCCGCGAAAAAGGCGTATCCTGCAAAATTGATGAGCTTGCCCGGTGTTTTTTCCGCCAGCCAGCCCGTGCCGACCAGCGCCAGCGCGTGGTACATTTGATATTGTGTGGCGGTGCGCATAATTTCGCGCAGTTCGGGATAGCGGGCAAAGTGAGCTTGCAGGGCGTGCGCGCCGAATGCGCCGGCGGCAACACCCAAAAACCCGAAGATTGCCCCGAAGGTGACGAAGAATTTTTGCACAATCAACCTCCCCTCAGCGCGCGGAGTTCTTCAAACAATGCCACTTCCTCATCGGAAAGGTTTTTCGGCAACCGCACCGACAGGGTGACATACAAATTTCCGTGCGTTTTGGGGTTGTTCAGTTTCGGCATGCCCTGATTGCGCAGGCGGAACGTTTTGCCGTTTTGGGTTTCAGGGGGAATTTTGAGCTTGAGTTTCCCTTTGGGTGTGGGCACTTCCACCGTGCCGCCCAGAATGGCGGTGTACAAATCCACCGGAACGGTGGTGCGCAGGTCTTCTCCATCCACTTCCAGCGAGGGATGTTTGGCGATGTTGACCCGCAGGTACAAATCGCCGTTTGCGCCGCCCATACCGGGTCCGCCTTCCCCTTTGATGCGCACTTTCGTGCCGTTTTTCGCGCCCACGGGGATTTTTACTTCCAGCCGCCGGTTGTTGGCGGTGCGCAGAATACGGGTTGTGCCGTGGTAGGCTTCCTCCAGCGAAATTTCCACGTCGCGGGTGTAGTCTTTCCCCTTTTGGGCGTAGGCTTGTTGCGCCTGTCCGCGCATGCCGCCCATATTGCCGAAAATCGCCTCAAAAAAGTCGGAAAAACCACTGCCGCCGCCGCGTTGCCCGCCGGTTGCGCCGCCGAACAGGTCGTTCAAGTCCACCTGCGTCCATTCATTCCAATTGAAGCCCTGTGCGCCGCCCGCGCGCTGGTATGCGCTGCCGATTTGGTCGTATTTCGCCCGTTTCTTCGGGTCGGATAATACTTCGTGCGCTTCATTCACTTCTTTAAAACGCTCTTCGGCGGCTTTATCACCGGGATTCATGTCGGGATGATATTTTCGCGCCAGTTTTCGATAAGCCTTCTTGATTTCATCGGTGGTGGCGGTTTTGCTGACGCCCAATATTTTGTAATAATCTTTATATTCCATATTTGCCTCTGCAAAATGATGATTTCAATTTTCTGTGTGCCATATCCACACGCAAACAATCAACACGGTATTATAGAAAAATACCCGCTATTCTTCAAATTCTCCGGGGTAACCCATTACATCCGCTTTGAGAACCACGTTGCCGTGCTGATTGACGCATTGACAGCGCAACTTCACCCATCCCCGCGTCGGGTCTGCTTCCGCCACTTCCGCGCTGGCGGTGATGGTGTCGCCCACGTACACCGGCGCGATGAAATAGAAGTGCATTTCATTCGCCAGAAATGCCCACAGCCCGCCCAGATGGGTCAGCATGCTGGCGGTCAGCAGACCGGGGGCGATGCGTTTTTTGAAGGGCGTACCGGCGGCATAGGTGTCATCGGTGTGCAGGGGATTCACATCCCACGTTGCGCCGATGAACAGGGAGACATCGCCGTCGGTGATGGTGCGGGTGAACGATGCTTTTTCGCCCACGGCGTGTGAGCGGGGGACGCGGTTCGGCAGGGTTGGTCGTTTCATTATCGCCTCCGTGTCGAGTTACAGGTTCACCATTGCCCGCCCGGCTTGCAGGATGTTTTCCACGGCGGCTTTGTCCGCCCCTTCCGAATACACCCGCAATACCGGCTCTGTCCCCGAAGGGCGAATGAGCAGCCAGCTATCATCCGCCAGCATGAATTTTATGCCGTCATTGGTTTGCACGGATACGATGCGCTCGTTGTTGATGGTGGCGGGGGCGTCATTCGCCAGCCGGGTCACCATCTCTTTTTTGGGAACGGGGCGGGAAAGTTTGATGTCGGTGCGGCGGTAATAGGTGGGTCCGACGGTTTTTTGCAGGTCGGCGACCAGTTCATGCAGGGGGATGCCCGCATCGGCGAGCAATTCCAGCAACAGCAAGCCCATCAGCACCCCATCCCCTTCCGGGATGTGCCCTTTGATGCTGATACCGCCCGATTCTTCCCCGCCGATGAGCACGTCATCGGACATCATCAATTCGGCGATGCCGTCAAAACCGACGGGCGTTTCATGCAGGGGGAGGTTATATTTTTTCGCCAGCCGGTTCAGCATCAGCGTTGAGCTGACGGTTTTGACCACTGCGCCGCGCCAGCCCCGTTTTTCGTGCAGGTAGCGCAGGCTGAGCGCCATGATGTGATGCGGGTCGATGAAGTTGCCCAGCGCGTCCACCGCGCCGATACGGTCGGCGTCGCCGTCGGTTGCCAGCCCGATGTGGGCGTGCCGGTTTTTGACGGTGGCGGTCAGCTCCTCCAGATAGCGGGCAATCGGTTCGGGATGGATGCCGCCGAAGCCGGGGTTCATATCGGCGCG
>JAJRSQ010000262.1 GCA_024278725.1 Chloroflexota bacterium | reverse complement strand
GCGCGGCAGTTAATTTTGCAGAGTCCCACCTCGCCCCAGAATCAGGAGCGGGTGGATCGGAGCGCCTTTGTGCAGCAGCAGCTTCTTTCACTGGAAGGGCGCATTTCACGGGCGGAAGAACGATTGCAGGAGCTGGAGGTCGAACTCGATTCCGCATTGAGCGCGCGCCAGATTCAAGATATTGAAACCGAAAAAACCGGCTTGGAAGCGCTCATCAACGAATGGCAAGCCAACTATGTTTCGTTGCTCTCTTTTTTGGAAGGCGGGGACAGCCCAAACTATCTGACCGTCATTGAACCGGCGCAACTGCCGACATACCCCGTCAGCCCCGACATCAAAATGAATGTTCTGCTCGCCGCCGCCGCCGGATTCGCATTGGCGTTGGGGGCGGTGCTGCTGTTGGAGTATATTGATGACACCCTGAAAACGCCCGACGACTTGATACGGGTGGTGGGCATCACCGCGCTGGGCAGTGTGATGCGCATCAAAGGGAAATCGTACAAAGAAAAGATGGCGCTGGCGCACGAACCTTTTTCGCCCATTGGGGAGGCGTACCGGCTCATTCGCACCAACATTCAATTTATGGCGGTGGATACCCCGGCGCAACTCATCATGGGAACCAGCGCCAGCCCCGGCGAAGGGAAAAGCACCACCATCGCCAACTTGGGGGTGGTGATGGCGCAAGCCGATTTGCGCACCATCATCGTTGATACCGATTTGCGCCAGCCCACCCAGCACAAAATTTTCCGCGTGCCGAACTCCGGCGGGGTCACCGATTTGCTGCTTTCCCCCGATGCCGCCATCGAAGAGCAACTGGTCAATACCGGCTACGACAATCTGAAGCTCATCACCAGCGGACCTTTGCCCCCGAACTCATCTGAACTGCTCGGCTCGCGGCGGATGGGGGAATTGCTGGAGCAGTTGCGTTCCCAAGCAGATGTCATCCTGTTTGATACCCCGCCGGTGCTGGCAGTCACCGATGCGTCGGTGCTGTCGAACCGGATGGATGGCGTGGTGCTCATTGTTCACGCCAAGCGCACCCGCCGCGCCGATGTCACGGAAGCGGTGGAGCGGCTGGAAAAAGTCGGCGCGAAGGTGCTGGGCGGGGTACTCAACCAAATTTCAATGGGCGACAGCTCGCATTACTATTATTCATATTATTCCCGCCGTCAGCCCGGCGGAACACGCCGGCAAGCAACGGGAGCAATGGTGCGCCGATGGTGGCAACGTCTGCCGCTTCTAAAACTTCACAAATGAGGCATTGATGTTTTGTACCACCATCATTCCCACGATTGGACGCAGTGAACTCGCACGGGCGGTTGAAAGCGTATTGACGCAACAGACAACCTGTGATTTTGATGTTGTGGTGGTGAACGATTCCGGAAAACCACTGCCCCCCGCGGTATGGCAAGCCGACCCGCGCGTCACGGTTTTGACCACCAACCGGCACGAGCGGTGCGTGGCGCGCAACACCGGCGCGGCGGCGGCACGGGGTAGCTATCTTCATTTTTTGGATGATGATGATTGGATGCTGGCGGGCGGCTTGCACGCCCTGTATGAGCTGGCGCAAACCAGCGAGGCGGCGTGGTTGTATGGCGGCACGCAGTTGGTAGACCGAGACAACAATCCGCTCATTGAATTGCATCACAATATGAGCGGCAACATTTTCACTCAGACGATGACCGGGGAGTGGATTCCGTTGCAATCATCCCTCATTCGCGCCGATGCATTCTTCGCGGCGGGTGGCTTCAACCCCGCGGTGGTGGGCGGGGAAGACCTGGATTTGTTGCGCCGCATCACGTTGGTGTCGGATGTTGCGGAAACGCGGGCGCTCATCTCATGTCTGGCGATGGGCGAAGAAGACAGCACCACCGATTACGGGAAGGCGTGGCGACGCGCGCGCCGCTCGAAATTGCAGTTGTTGACGGCGCCGCACGCTTTCACCCGCTTGCGGCAATCGGCGCCGGACGCTTTTTGGCGGGGGAAAATTGTCCGCCTTTATATGATGGATTTCATCGAATGCGCAAAATCCGCCAATCTCGGCAGGGCGCTGAAGCGAGGGGGACAGGCTGCCTGTATGGTGACCGTGTCATCCGAGAAACTGATTTCGGCGAGGTTTTGGCGGGCGTTATTCACAAAATATACCAGCGAAAGTTTTTTGCAGGGGTTTTTGGCGGCGAATATGGCGGTGAAATTCCGCGATGTTCGCCCCCGGTGACCGGCACAAGGAGAGAGCAGTTGAGGAGTATTTTTATCGGTTTAGCCATTTTGGTGATATTGGGCGGCATCATCGTTTTCTCCCGCGTCAATGCGCAATCAACGGTTGGCACCGCGCCCGATGACAATTTCACGCGGTATCTTTCCCCGAATAATGATGTGACCCAGCCCAAAAGCACCGACCGCGGGCGGGTGCAGATTTCCGGCACGACCGTTGTGGCAGATAACGGTTATCCCCTGCGCGGCGAGCATATCCGGCTGGCGGAGTTTAACGAAAATCCACCCCTTGACCCCGGCGTGACGTGGCGGCAATACGCCTACGATACCAATATGTGGCTCAGCCTCATCAACGATTATAACCTGAACACGGTGCGGCTGCTGCTGTATCGCCCGCCGCAGAATTGGACCGGCGGCTCGTGCGATAATCCGCCGGGGCGCTGTTACAATTCGGTGAACGATGCGCTGGCATACATTGATGATATGGTGGAAATTGCCTCGCAGTTGGGGATGTACCTCATCATTGATTACCATCCCGTCGGCGGGTATGATAAAGCGGATGCCATTGCATGGTGGACGGTGCTGGCGCCGCGCTATAAAAATCGCACCCACGTGATTTACGAATTGAGCAATGAGCCTGTCGCGTGGAGCGCCGCCGCATACAATGATGCCGCCATTCAATTTGAAGAAGATTTGTACCAGCTCATCCGCGCCGCCGCGCCGGATACCCACATCATCCTGTGGTCTTTCGCGGAGTCATCAGGCGATGGAAATAATATGCTCACCAAAGTGCAGTTGGGAACGACCATTGATTATAGCAACGCTTCGGTGGGCTACCATCCGTATCAAAAGAATAATTTCAACCAGAACGAAATTGACAGTCTGCGCGATGCGGGCTACGCCGTGATTGACACCGAAATCGGCGACGCGGCGGGATACCGGACGCGGACAACTTCCGAGGAGAATCAGGCGGTCAGTTGGATTTGGCTCGATGCAGTATACAACGACCCCACCATTTCCGTGACGTGGGCGAAAGACCCCAAAACCGTCTCCAGCCTGACGAATACTCCCGTGCAGGAGGTGACCATTTCCGGCGGGAATGCGTGCCCCACCGGGTTGTCGTGCGGCTTTTCCGCCGAGGTTTCCCCCGCCTCTGCCGCCATCCCGATTACCTTCACATGGCAGGCGACGGGGCAGAGCGACGCCGTCCACCAATCTACCGACATCTCCGACAATTTTTCGGCGCAGTGGAACGCCGACAGCACCCAAATCATCACCGTCACGGCGGACAACGGTTTCGGTTTCGCCACCGACAGCCGCACCATCACCGTGAAACCCTTTAATTTTGCCTCCTATCTGCCACTGATTTTGAAAAATTTTTGAGGAAACAATCCTATCTGCCGGCTGGCAGTGTGGTGGAGGTTTTATGGATAACGTAACTCAACCGCGCGTCACCATCGGTTTGCCGGTATACAATGGAGCGGATTATCTGGAAGAAGCATTGGAATCGATTGTGAACCAAACGTTCACCGATTTTGAGCTGATTATCACCGACAATGCGTCCACCGATGATACCGCCGCCATCTGTCGCCGTTTTGCCGCCCGCGATGCGCGCATTCGCTATTATCGCAATCCCGAAAATGTCGGCGCGGCGAAAAATTACAATCTTTCGGTGATGCTGGCGCGGGGCGAGTATTTCAAATGGGCGGCGCACGATGACCTGATAGCGCCATCGCTGCTGGAAAAGAGTGTGCGCTATCTGGATGACCATTCCGAAGCGTTGATGGTTTACGGGCGCACCGTTTTGATTGACGAGCATAGCCGCATCATCGAATACCACGACGACCAATTCGACCTCCGCTCGCCGCGCCCGCACCACCGATTGCGCCGCTCTTTCCGTTCCTCGGCGTGGTGTCATCCCGTCTTCGGGCTGATGCGCACCGACATTCTGCGCCGCACGGGGATGATTGGCAATTTCGCATCATCCGACAAAGTGCTGTTGGCGGAACTGGCGGTGTGGGGGCAGTGTCACGAATTGCCGGAACATCTGGCGTACCGCCGATTGCACCCGCATAATTCCACCACCGCCAACACTTCCGATGAGGCGATGGCGGCGTGGTTCGACCCGAATGCGGGCGGTTCCGTCCTCGCGCCGCGCTGGCGGCGTATGTGCGCGGTGGCGGCGGGGATTCGCCGCGCCCCCCTCTCCCTGCGGGATGAAATCCTGACCTTCGGGGAATATCTGCACTTTTATTTATCGCTCGACAGACTTTCCGGGGCGATGAAAGACGCGCGCCAAATCGGGCGGCGGGTGGG
>JAJRSQ010000261.1 GCA_024278725.1 Chloroflexota bacterium | reverse complement strand
GGAAACAGCGCGACTGGGTCGGCTGAAGGGGAGCGGCGGCGGCGCGACGGGGCGCACGGGGACGGGCGGCACACCGGCGGTCGGATGTTGCGGCGCAGTGTGCTGCCGGGGCGCGCCGATGGCGGGCTGCGGTTTGCTGTTGCGGATGATGTCCATCGTTTCAACCAGCCGGTCGCTCATCACGCGGTTCAGCACGGCGGAAAGGTTGGGGTTTTGATAGACGAGTTCGTCAAAATCGGCTTTGGAAAGCACCCAGATGTCCACATCGGTTTGGGCGCGGGCGGAGGTGGCGTGCGGTCTGCCGGAGAGCAGCGCCGTTTCGCCCAAAAAGTCGCCGGTTCCCAGCACGGGCAGGGGAACGATGCCGTTGGCGGTGGAGGTGTGCCGTTCCACGTAGCCGTTTTCGATGAAATAGAGTTCGCTGCCCGGCTGACCTTCGTTGAAAATGATGTCGCCGGTGCGGAAACGGCGGGCGTGCAGCCGCGCGGAAATTTCATCGAGCTGGCGGCGGGACAATCCGCCCATCACCGCCAGTTTGCGCAAATGTTTTTCGATGAATTGATTGTCGGCGGCGTTCAGGTGGTCGCGCAACGCCTGGCTCAGTGCCACGCTCAACTGGGGATGTTTGACCAGCAGCGCGTCAAAATCGGTGCGATAGAGCGCCCACAGGTTCGTGTCGCTCACGGCGAGCGCGGTTTGACGGCGGCTTTTGCCGGTCATCAGCGCCATTTCGCCGAAGAAATTACTTTCGCCGATATGCCCGACGAGCGCGCCGGTGTCATCGTTCAAATCCACCTGCCCCGATTCGATGATGAACAGGGCATCGCTGTGGTCGCCGATGTGATAGACCGCCTGCCCGGCGGGAATGTGGCGGAGCATCAGATAACCGGCGCAATCCGCCAGCGCGTCGTCGTTCAGTTGGCTGAAGAGCGGGATTTGTTTCAGGATGGATGCCGCGTGCGCCTGCTCTCTTTGGCTCAGTCGGGCGGTCACGGTGCGGCTGAGGGTCGCTTTGATGTCGGGATATTCACGCGAAATATCGGCGAAATCTTCCGGCGAGAGTTGCCACACGATGGTGCTTTCGGCGGCTTGGGCGGTGTTGGGATGCGGTTTGCTCGCCAGCACTGCCATTTCGCCGAACACGTCGCCGGCGGTCAACTCGCTGTAATCGGCGTCTGTTTCGCCGATGAGCCGTACCGTCCCGCTTTCGATGAGATACATGCCCGTTGCCGGAGCGTTGTCGCGGAAAATCGCTTCGTTGGCGCTGTATTCTTTCGCCACCAACCGGCGGGCGATGAGCTTGCGGTCATCGGTGGACAGGACTTTCATGAAGGCGCTGCTGCCCAATTGTTCCGCCAGATGGTCGGTCATCTGCACAATGGGCGAGCCGAGCACGCGGCTCAAGCTCAAACCCAACCGGGGATTATTTTGAATGAGGATTTCCAGCGCGCCAGAATCGAGCACGGCGACGGTGGTCTCGGATGCGGCAGTGGCGGTGACAGGGCGTTCTGTCCCCTGGAAGAAATCGGCTTCCCCCAACAGACTGCCCGGTCCCAAATTGGCGAGGGTGGTTTTCCCGTCGGTGGACAGACTGATGCGTCCCGTTTCGATGATGTACAGCGCATCGCCCGGTGTCCCCTTCGAGAAAATCAGTTCACCGCGCGCATACGTTTCAATTTTGAGTTGTTGGTTGATGGCGCGGCGTTCTTTGCTTTCCAGTTCAGCAAAGAAGGGAATTGAATTTAATAATTCTTCTTTCAATGGTCACCTTCTTTAAAAAGATTTGGGTTCGATAGGCATTTTTGCTTATGACCCGTTAGAAGTTTACGCATCATGCGAATATTTGCAAATATCCGGGTAGTGTTCCTGTGATTATGGGGCGGTGTTTTTCTGGAAGACCACCTGCCACGAGGGGACGATGTTTTCCGGCAGGTTGGCGCATTGCGTTGCGGCGATGTTGATGCTCCCGGCGGTGTCGCCGGAGACATCCGCCAGCGAGACGCGATAGGTGTGCTTCACGCCCATCGTGAAATCGGCATAGCCGGGGTTTTGGGGCGATTTGATGCCCGTGAACAATATGTTTTCCCCGCCCGCCCACAGCACCGATATTTTTGCGCCGGGGATACCGTCCCCGTTTTCATCGTTCACATAGATGCGCAAGGTGCGATTCCCGTTCGGGTCGCATAGCGGAATGGATTGCACAATGCGGAATTCCGCGCCGGATGCGGTGGCGCGTGGGGTAATCGTGGCGGAAACGGTGGGCGTGCGCGTCGGCGCGGGGCTGGGGCTGGGGGTGATGGTCGGCGTGGGGGTGGGAGTCGGGCTGGGCGTGGGGGGGACGGTCGCCGTGGCGAGATAGACCAGCATGTAACTTTCCGTGCTGCCGAGTGCATCCGCCAGCATCGCCAGCGAGCGAATGTCGCGCGGGTCGGCGTTGCGGTCAATATAGGCGCGGGTCATCCCGGCGAGCGTTTCCCCGATGCGCGGGTCATCCAATGCCGCCAAGCGCGATTGCGCTTTCGACAAATTGCCATCCCGCCGGTAGGAGGCGGCAATCAGCACCGTGTAAATTTCTTTGTCATGCGGATTGAGATTCGCCGGGGTGGTGGGCGGAGTGTAGGGTACGAGATACCATGTGTACAACAGGGTCAATCCCAGCCCCAATAAAAACGATGCCAGAAACCCACCGAGCCACCAATCGCTTTCATGTCTCATCGGTTACTCTATAATGTAGGATGTATTGCGTCTTGTGTGCGACACTATGCGTTTGTGCCGATACTTTATTGTGCCATACAATTGCATGGAATGCCAAAAACGGCTGGATTATGGATGTGTTTCAACGTATCGGGATTTCGCCTCGAATTAAAATTCAAGGCTCAAAACTAAAAACAAACCCCGACGGAATGTTCGTCGGGGTTTGGGTGTGCCGTCAGGTTATCCGGAAAGATTAAAACGGGCGGGTGGCTTGGAATGAAATGAAGTACGAATAGTGTCCGCGACAAATGGTGTTGGTTGCCACCCGTTGCGCGCATTCGGCTTCTGTGGCGCAGTAACCTGCCTGCATCAGCCACGGAATGGGAATTTCTTCATCCAACGTGCTGACGTGCTGGCTTTCCTGACTGGTGACGGGTTGCCCGTTCACGCTGGTGACGTGCAGGGTTGTTCCCGCTTTGTAGAGGGCAATTTCCGCGAGTTTTGTGCCGTAGTTGAATACGGGTTCGTTCTTTTCGCCAGTGGTGACCCGGAAATTGTTCGCCAGGTCTTCAACCACTGCGCCCAAAAGCGGTGCGCCGTTAACGTCCAGCACCTCCACATAAACCATCTGCCCCAGTCCGCAACTGCCAACCGAGCCGCCGGGGCTGGTGCCGCCGTTTTGTTCATTGGTCAACATCACCGTTTTGACTGCCACAAAATCAACCGGCGGCGGGGTGGGGGTGGGCGGCACGGGGGTGTTGGTGGGCGGCGCGGGCGTGTGAGTTGCTGCCGGGGTGTTGGTGGGCGGGATGGGCGTGTCCGTCGCCGGGACGGGGGTTGCGGTGTCGGTGGGGATGGGCGTTTCCGTCGGCGGGACGGGGGTGTCGGTGGGTGGCACGGGCGTGGGTGTGCTGGTGGGGGTGAAGGTGGCGGTCGGCACGGGCGTCGGCGAGGCGATGTAGGCGATCATATTGTCGGTGCTGCTACCGAGCGTTTGCGCCAGCCGGATGATGTCCACCAGTTCGGGGTCGGTTTTTTCCCGCCCTTCCTGAATCAGGCGGTCTGCCAGAAATGCCACATATTGCGGCGCGTTGGGGGTGTCCAATTCTGCCAGTCGATTTTGCGCTTTTTGCAGGTCGCCATCCTGCGCGTATTCCTGCGCAATGGCAATGACGAACCCGTCGAGTTCATTAGCGCCCAAACTACTGATTTGTCCGCTGGCGCTGTTGGTGGGGAATAATCCCCAGCCGATTATCACGCCCGCAATGATGGCGAGCAAACAACCAACGGGAATGATGGAGAATAGGATAAGGAATCGTTTATCGCGCGATTGCAGTTTTTTGAGCATAAAATTTGACCTCAAACAAAAAAATAGCCTGTTTTCTCACAAGGTGAGGGAGCCAGGCTTGGGTGGGATGGACGTGTGTCACTGTAAAAGAATGCCGAAGGTGGGAGTCGAACCCACACGGATAAATCCACACGAGTTTGAGTCGTGCGCGTCTGCCAGTTCCGCCACTTCGGCAGGTGTCCAACCAAGTTGAACGGCAACAAGTATAATAAAAACCGCCCGCTTCGTCAAATTCGACGGTTGTCCGCGATGCGGGTTTTATCTTCAGTGAACAATCCCGGCTTCATCAAGGGGCCAATACGATATCCACGCTTTCCCGACAATTTTGTCGAATGCCACGGGTCCGAATGACCGCGAATCGTTGGAGGCGTTGCGGTTGTCGCCCATCACAAATACGTGGCTATCCGGCACTTGGATGGGACCGTATCTGCCCAGCGTTTGGCGCGCCAGATAAGGTTCGTCCAGCGGTTCCCCGTTGATGAAAACCATCCCGTTTTTCACTTCAATGGTGTCTCCCGGCAACCCGATGATGCGTTTGATGAGCAATTCTTTCGAGGCACTTTGCACCTTCACTACCACAATGTCTCCCCGTTGCGGCGCGTGCAATTTGTAGCTCACTTTTTCCACAATCAATCGCTCGTTGGTGTGCAGATTCGGCTCCATACTTTGCCCGTACACTTTGGTGGCTTGCGCCAAAAACAGGTTTATCAGCAGGGCGATGATGATGGCGGGAATGATGGTTTCCAGTGTTTCTTTGATTGCGCCGCCAATTTGGTTGATGATGGTCGGGGAAGAATTTGCCGCCGCGCCGGGGCTTTCGGGGGGGAACGGCGGGAGGGGCGCGTCGGTGGCGGGTGCGTCAAAGGGCGCGCCTTCAGGGTTGGTCGGTTCGATATTGTTTTCTGCGGGCGTATTTTCGATGTTCATAATAAACCTTCTCTATACAAAAAATCATATTCGGTAAGTTTACCGATTGTGTGTTCATTTGCAAACTCGGCTATGAAAAAGACGCCGATTGCTCGGCGCCTTTGAGGTTACTGCGAATTAGCGTCGGTCTCGGCGGTTGCCCCCGCGACGATCCCCGCCACGGCGGTCTCCACCACGACGGTCGCCGCCGCGCCCGCCGCCGCGTTTGGGTTGGTCGCGCTCGCGGGCTTCTTCCGGTGTCCAGCCTTCCAGCACGGCTTGGCGCGAAAGCCGGATTTTCCCTTCCGGGCTGATGTCGGTGACCATGACCATGATTTCGTCGCCCACTTTTGCCACATCTTCCACGCTGTTGACGCGGTAATCGGCGAGTTGCGAAATGTGAACCAGCCCATCCGTGCCGGGCAGAATTTCCACAAACGCGCCGAAGTCGGTGGTGCGGACGACGGTGCCGGTGTAAATGCCGCCAACTTCGGGGCTGCTGGTGAGCAGTTCGATTTTGGTTTGCGCGGCTTGTGCGCCTTCCTGATTGTCGGTGGCGATGAAGACCGTGCCGTCTTCCGAAATTTCAATCTTCGCGCCGGTTTCATCCTGAATGGCGCGAATGGTTTTGCCGCCCGGTCCAATCACCTTGCCGATTTTTTCGGGGTCAATTTGGATGCTGTAAATGCGCGGCGCGTATTTCGCCAGTTCCGTGCGCGGCGCTTCGATGACTTCCGCCATTTTGTCCAAAATATGGAAGCGTCCGTCTTTTGCCTGCGCCAGCGCGATTTCAAAAATCTCCCATGTCAGCCCCGAAATTTTGATGTCCATTTGCAGGGCGGTGATGCCGTCGCGGGTTCCGGTGACTTTGAAGTCCATATCGCCGAGCGCGTCTTCCACGCCCTGAATGTCCGACAGCACGACGAAATTGTCGCTCTCATAATCGGTCACCAGCCCCATCGCAATCCCGGCAACCGGTTTTTTGATGGGCACACCGGCATCCATCAGGCTCATGGTGCTACCGCACACACTCGCCATTGAACTGGAACCGTTGGACGACATCACTTCCGAGACCACGCGCAGGGTGTACGGGAATTCGTCCGTATCGGGGATGACGGGGATGAGCGCGCGTTCCGCCAATGCGCCGTGACCGGTCTCGCGGCGTTTTGTGCCGCCGATGCGTCCGGTTTCGCCGACGGTGTACGGCGGGAAATTATAGTGGTGCATGTAGCGTTTGGTGTCAACGGGACCGAGCGTGTCGAGCCGCTGTTCTTCGCCGGGCGTTCCCAGGGTGACGATGCTCATCACCTGCGTTTCGCCGCGGGTGAATATGGCGCTGCCGTGGACGCGGGGCAGCACGCCCACTTCGCCCCAGATGGGACGAATTTCTTTCGGGGTGCGCCCATCGGGGCGGATGCCCTCGCTGAGGACGCGGGCGCGCACCAGCTTTTTGAAATACTTGCCGAAGGCTTTTTTCAGGTCGCTCGCGCTGACGGTTTCATCGTCGGCAAAGGCTTCCAGCAATTGTTGGGTTAGGTCGTCTTTGCGGCGGTTGGTTTCAGTTTTATCCACGGAAGTGTCCAGCACGCCGGCAATGCGGTCATCTTCGTTGAGCCACGCTTCCACCCGCGCTTGCAATTCGGGGTCGAGGTCGGGCGTCGCCATATCCCGCTTCGCCTTGCCGATTTCGTCGCGCATGCGTTCCTGCAGGGCGATGATTTCCTGAATGGATTCGTGCGCCAGTTTCAAACCGTCCAGCAACACACTTTCCGACACTTCATTGGCGCCGGCTTCGACCATCAGCACGGCATCTTTGGTTCCCGCCACCCGTAAATCGAGAGCACTGTTTTCCATTTGGGGAATGGTGGGATTGACGACCAGTTCATCATCAATTAAACCGATGCGCACTGCGCCCACGGGACCCGCCCAGGGGATGTCGCTAATCATCAGTGCGGCGCTGGCGCCATTCAACGCCATAATATCCAGATGTCTTTCATCATCGGATGACAGCGCGGTGACGACCACCTGCACTTCGTTGCGGATGGTTTTGTTGAACAGCGGGCGCAGGGGGCGGTCAACGAGACGGCAGATGAGAATCGCGTCTTCGCTGGGGCGTCCTTCGCGGCGGAAGAAACTTCCGGGAATGCGTCCGGCGGCGTACAGTTTTTCTTCAAACTCCACACTGAGCGGCAAAAAGTCGATGCCGTCGCGGACGTTTTTGCTGGCAGTTGCGGTGACCAGCAACACCGATTCGCCGGAGCGAACAATCACCGAGCCGCCCGCCAATTGCGCGATGCGTCCGGTTTCAAACGTGATTTCGTCGTTGCCAAGTTTGGCGGTGAACGATTGACCTTGTGGTACAGACATAAAAATCCTCCAGATTTTTTGTTTTCATCCGGAGAACCTGGAACTGGGAACAGCGTCAAATGCCGGTATTTGACGTTCTTCCCAAATCCAGTCTTTCTCCGAATGTATATTTTTAGCCAACAAAAAAGCAAGCACTGCAGAGCATCATCCCCGCCAATACCTGCTTTCTGTTGGTTAACCTACGTATACATAAACCTACTTGCGCAATCCGAGCCGCGGCAACAATGTTTTGTAGCGTTGGTAATCTTTGCGGCTGAGATATGCCAGCAAACGACGACGCTGCCCGACGAGTTTCAACAACCCGCGACGGGAACCTTCGTCATGTTTGTGGAGCTTCAGGTGTTCAATCAAACCGTTGATGCGGTGTGTCAACAGGGCGATTTGAACTTCCGGTGAACCGGTATCACCATCAGCCAACTGATAATCTTTGATGATTTGTTCTTTTACTTCTTTTGTGAGTGACACGGCAAGTCCTTTCTATCAGTCGGGCGTTCAACAGAACCACTCCATCGAAGCCCCTAGTGCCTTGGATAAATAAAGTTTATTTTACCAACCTGCATTGTATCATATGACACCAATTCAAGCAAATGTTTCCCATTTTTACGCCCTGTGCTACAATTTTGACGGAGGTTTTCATGCGTTTTGATATTTTCACGCTTTTCCCGGAAATGTTTGCCGGGGTATTTGACCATAGTATTATTCGGCGGGCACAGGAAATGCAGGCGGCGGAAATCGCCCTGCACAATATCCGCGATTACGCCCGCGACAAACACCATATGACCGATGATACCCCCTACGGCGGCGGTGGCGGTATGGTGATGAAACCCGACCCCATTTTCTACGCGGTGGAAGGGGTGCTGGGGATGGATGTGCCGCCCGAAGGGTACACCACCGACGGCACAACTGCTCGCCCGCCGATTATTCTGCTTTCCCCGCAGGGGCGCGTGTTCACCCAGAAGGTGGCGCAGGAATTGACGCAATATCCGCGCCTGATGTTCATCTGCGGGCGGTATGAAGGCGTGGATGAGCGGGTGGCGCAATATCTCGCTACCGACCGGCTTTCCATCGGCGATTATGTGCTTTCCGGCGGCGAAATTGCGGCGATGGCGATTGTGGACGCGCTCATCCGGCTCATCCCCGGCGTGCTGGGCGACCCCAACGGCGCGGCGAACGATTCGCACGCGACGGGGTTGCTGGAATACCCCCATTACACCCGCCCGCCGGAATTTCGGGGGCACGCCGTGCCCGACATTCTGCTATCGGGTCATCACGCCAAAGTGGACGAATGGCGGCGGCAGCAGGCGCTCCTCCGCACGCTGAAACATCGCCCCGATATGCTGGAAACCGCTCCCCTCACAGACGCGGACAGAAAATTTTTGCAAAAGATACAATCGGAAAATGGAGATTAGAGATTGGAGATTTAATCACCAATCACCAATCACCAATCACCGAATGACCAATCACCAAAATCAAGGAGGATTCTATGTTCACTCACGGAGGCGAATTAGTCGGGCGCGCGCTGGCGGCGCAGGGCGTTAGCACGCTGTACACCCTGTGCGGCGGGCACATCGCGCCGATTTACGAAGGGTGTCTCAACAACAACATCAGTGTCATCGATTTCCGGCACGAGCAAGCCGCCGCCCACGCCGCCGATGCCCACGCGCGGCTCACCCGCAACATCGGCGTGGCGGCAGTCACCGCCGGTCCCGGCGTCACCGATGCCGTGACCGCCGTGGCGAATGCCTTCCAAGCCCGCAGCCCGATGATTCTGCTCGGCGGCGCGGCGCCCCTCAGCACCAAAGGGATGGGCGCATTGCAGGAGATGCCCCAAACCGACATGTTCAAAACGTTCACCAAAGCGAGTTTCACCATCACCGAAACGGCGCAAATCCCCGCACGGATGGCGGAGGCGTTCCGCACCGCGTTGAGCGGTCGCCCCGGACCGGTCTTCATTGAACTCCCCTTCGACGTGCTTTTCAACGCCATTGACCCGCCCGAAATCGCGCCCAAAGTGGAAATCACCCCCATCGAACCGGATGCGGGCGCACTGGCGAAGATTGCCGCGCTGCTGCGCGATGCCCGCAAACCCATCATCATCGCCGGGACGCAGGTTTATTGGGATGGCGCTTCCGCCGCCCTGAAAAATCTCACCGAACAGACCGCCATTCCGGTTTTCACCAATGGCGCGGGACGGGGCACGCTGGCGATGGATCATCCCCATTTGTTCAAAGCCACCCGTTCCGCCGCGCTGAAAGAGGCGGATGTGGTGATACTCATCGGCACGCCGCTCGATTTTCGACTGAAATACGGGCGCGGCTGGAACCCCGACAGCAAATTGATTCAGGTGGAAAATGACCCCGCCGAATTGAACCACAACCGCGCGGCAGAGGTCGCGTTGGTGGCGGATGCGCGGTTGGTGCTGGAAGGACTTTCGGCGCGGTTGGGGGATGTTCGTTTTGACGATTGGCTCAGCCAGATGCAGGAAATTGAGGGTGAAAAACAGGCGAAGATGGCGCAGTGGATGGCGCTGGATGACTCGCCGGTCAATCATTTCCGCTTCGGCGCGGCGGTGAACAATTTTGTGAACGAAGATACCATCGTCATCGGCGACGGCGGCGATATTGTCAGCGCCACCGCCAAAGTGCTGACCATCACCCGCCCCGGTCAGTGGCTCGACCCCGGTCCGTTGGGGTGTTTGGGTGTCGGCGCGCCCTTCGCCATTGCTGCACAGCACCTTTTCCCCGACAAAAAAGTGTTGATTGTGAACGGGGACGGCTCATTCGGGCTGAACGGGTTTGAATTTGATACCGCCGTCCGCTTCAACCTGCCGATTGTGAGTCTGGTGGGCAACGATGCCGCGTGGGGGCAGATTCGCAACCCGCAAATTCAAATGGTGGGCAAAGAACGGGC
>JAJRSQ010000260.1 GCA_024278725.1 Chloroflexota bacterium | reverse complement strand
ATATCGCACTCATCAACTGCCCATAACCTGCCACACTTCCAGTTTATCTTTCACCCGGTGGATGATATTGTCGGTGAAATCGGTGGTCATGGTGCTGCCCCCCAAATCGGGCGTGCGCACCCCGTGGTGGACGGCTTCAAAGACCGATTCGTAAATGGCGCGCGAAACCTGCGACGTTTCGGAGCTGTCCATGTACCGCAAAAGCGCCGCGCCCGCCAAAATCATCGCCATCGGGTTGGCGATATTCTTCCCTTCCAGCGAAGGGGCGGTTCCGTGGGGCGCTTCCGCCATCACGGTGGTCAATTTCCAGTCGTCACTGAAAGACAGCAACAGCGATTCCGCCCCGGCAATGGTGCCGAACATCTGCAACACATAATCGCTCAAACAGTCGCCATCGCGGTTCAGCGCGGGGATGACCATGCCGTCGCCGCCGTTGGTGAGCAGCAGGGCATACGTGGCGTCAATCAATTGCGGCTCGTAGGTGACGGTGGGATACCGCTCTGCCGCCGCGTCCATCTCTTCTTTCAACATCCCTTCATATATCGGACTGACGGTGTATTTCGGACCGCCAAACACCTTCACCCCCATCCGTTTCGCGTGCTGAAAGGCGAATTCCGCCACTGCGCGGCACGTGCGGCGGTCGATGGCTTCGAGGCGGTATGCCACCTCATCCAGCCCCGACCCTTCGCGGTGTTCTTCCGCGCCGTAGGCGTCGCCCACCGCCATCCGCACCACCGAAATCGGCGCATATGCCCCGCCCGTCGGACGGATGCCGGGAATGCGTCGCCCGGTGCGGACAATCACCGTGCCGTTGACCTCATCGCGCAAAATCGCGTTGGGACTCCCCACATCGCCCTTTGTTTCCGGGGTGATGGTTGCCGCTTTCAGCCCGTAGCCCGTCTCGCGCATCCGCGCCGCCGCCTCGTAAACCACTTTATTATTGGTTTTTTGACGGTTCGCCAAACTCAAGTCAAAGCGTTCAAAAGTATACTCAACCCCCGTCACCGCCGGGTCGAGCACCCGCAACGCCTCTTCCAGCAATTCCTGCCCGGTTTGGTCTCCTTCCAGCACAACAATTGTCGGTGTTTTGTTTGCCATGTATTGCCTCCAAATCTAGTTTCATCAGTGTCTCAATCAAACAGTGTACCGACAAGCCGCCGGTTGGTCAATTGCACCGTCACCATTTGTTGCACCATTCCGGATTTTGAAGATAATATAGTTATGACGAGTCATTATTTTTCAATTCGGAGGAAGCATGCAGGGCGATAAAATCAAAATTCGGGTGCAAAACGTTGATTATTTTGTGACCGGCGGCGATTTCAGCAGTTTGCTGGCGGTGGTGAAAAGCCTTCCCAAGCGCCGGTACGTGGGCGAACACAAGCTGTGGCTGGTGGACGCCTCGGTGGAAATGGTGCGCGGGCAAATCGAAAACAGCGGTTTTCTGCTGGAAGGGGGCACACCCGCCCCGAAAGATGCTGCGCCCGTCGCCGCCGCCGTTTCCACCCGCGACCAAATTAAAATTGAAACGTCGAGCTTCCGCGCGGCAGTCACCGGCGCGCCCTTTTCGGAACTGCTTGCCGCCATCAAAGCCCTGCCCGACCGGCGCTTCGACGGCAACACCAAACGCTGGTCAATCACCGGCAATCTGATGGAATTGAAAAGCTATTTTGAGAAGAAAGATATGCGGCTGGACAACATCGAGGCGATAACCACCCCACCGGCACAACCGGACGCGCCGCAACTGCCCGCAATCCCCGTCCCGCCCGCGCCCGATTTGCCGCCCGTCCCCCCGCCCCCTGACGATATGCCCGACTTTTGGGATGAACCGATGGACGAGCCGGGCGAACTGCCGCCCCCCGTCGCCCCGCCACCGCCGCCCGTTGCGACAGCGACGGCAACCGCCTCCACACCCGCCGCCGACCGCCACGACCAAATTCGGGTGATGGTGGGCGAGCAACGACTGGCAATTGTCGTCGGCACGTTTCAGGAAATGCTCGCCGCCGTGAAAGACGTGCCCGGCAGACGGTTCGACGGGGCATCGAAACAGTGGCTTTTGCCCGACGACATCGAATCGGTGCAGCAACATTTCAACGCAAAAGGCTTTCGGCTGGAAGAAACTTTTTAACCGCAGGTGATGCGTGAGCGATAGCAACCTTCCTTTAAATCAAATACTGCACGGTGACACCATCGACATACTCGAATCGCTGCCGGAAAAATCGGTGGATTTGATATTCGCCGACCCGCCATACAACTTGCAGTTGCAGGGCGATTTATGGCGTCCGAACATGACCAAAGTGGACGCGGTGGATGACAACTGGGACAAATTCAGCAGTTTTGAGCAGTATGATGAATTTTCGCGCCAATGGCTCGCTGCCGCGCGTCGGGTGTTGAAAGATACCGGCACCATCTGGGTCATCGGTTCATACCACAACATATACCGCGTCGGCACAATTATGCAGAATCTAGGCTATTGGTTTTTGAATGATGTCGTCTGGATAAAAACGAATCCGATGCCCAACTTTCGGGGGGTGCGCTTCACCAATGCTCATGAAACACTCATCTGGGCGAGCAAAGCCAAAGGCGCGCGCTACACCTTCAACCACCACGCGATGAAACAATTTAACGGCGGCAAACAACTCCGCAGCGATTGGGTGCTCCCCATTGCCGGCGGACGGGAACGGCTGAAGGTGGACGGCAAGAAAGCGCATTCCACCCAGAAACCGGAAGCGCTGCTCTACCGGGTGATTATGTCCTCCTCCAACCCCGGTGATGTAGTGCTCGACCCCTTTTTCGGTAGCGGTACCACCGGCGCGGTGGCAAAAAAATTACATCGCCATTGGATTGGCATTGAAAAAGAGGCGCAATATATAACCGTAGCAGAACAACGTATTGCGACAACCATTCCGGCACTGATTGAAACCACCTTTGATGAACGAGACACAATACGGCGCACCGCAAAGCGGTTACCGTTCTCTCGATTGTTGCAAGAGAACCTGCTTTCCCCCGAACAAGTACTATATTTCCGTAAGGATAAAAACCGTGTGGCGCGCATCAAACCGGATGGGAAGTTGAAACTCAACGGGTATGAGGGTTCAATTCACCAGTTGGGGAAAAAACTT
>JAJRSQ010000259.1 GCA_024278725.1 Chloroflexota bacterium | reverse complement strand
CGTGCCGAAAAAATTCACCGAGTTGAATTTCCGCGCGTGGGAAGCGGGACGGGCGTTGCGCCGCGAATCGGCGGCGGTGTTGATGCCCGCCGGTTGACGATTCGCGCCAAAACTGGTATCTTCTCCGTTAAATTTCCAGTAGTGGTTATTTTTGACTGACGAAACAAGGCAAAGGGGTAGGGGCAGACCTATGTGTCTGCCCCAAAAGGCGAACACACAGGTTCGCCCCTACCGGCGAATAATTTCCGGCAGTCAATTTGAACCACCACCAAATTTCCAACGGAGAGGATACCTATGTTTATTGCGATGAACCGCTTCAAAATTGCGCGCGGGCGTGAGGACGAATTTATATCAATCTGGAAAAACAGGGAATCGTATTTGGAAGATGTGCCCGGTTTTGTGGAATTACATCTGGTGCAGGGCGCATCCGGGGATGATTTCACCCTGTTTGCGACCCACACTCAATGGGAATCGGAAGGGGCGTTTGAAGCGTCGACGGAATCGGAAGCGTTCCGCAAATCACACGGACGCGCCGGTGGCGGCACGGGCTTGATTTTAGGACCGCCGCAGTTTGAAGGCTTCACGGTGGTGGTTTAAAAAGAAAATTGACCGGATGGTTAAAAAATGAAGTGTAAGGGCACGCTGCAGCGTGCCCTTACGAAATGTTCGATTGTTGTAGGGGCGGCTCGCGAGCCGCCCCTACGTGTCAAAACTTCACCGGTGAAAAAGAAAACCCCCGTCTCGTTTGAGAGGCGGGGGTTTTTGGGTGGGTCGGAAAATTACTGTGTCACCACCAGCGATACATCATCCACATACATGCCGGTGACTTTGCCATTCACGGCGACATTCACCGCGCCGAAGTAGACGTAAATCGTTTGCCCTTTGAATTCGGTCACGTCGAATGTCTGCTATTGCCACGTTTGGTCGTTGGCGAGCATGGTGTTCAATTGCTTCAGCACCCGGAAATTCGAGTCTAAAATCATCGTCACCTGCACATCATTGCTGGGAATATCGGTGCTGACCGGATACACCCACGCTTTGAGCGTTGCGCCGGTGGCGTTGGCGGGGATGGTGACTTTTTGCGCGGCGGAACTGAAGGAGAAAGCGTCCTGCGCCGGGTCAATAATGCCCACCAGCGCCGAGCGGCTGCCGCTGTGCGCCTGCGCCGTGCTGTAGCGCCCGTCCACCACGGTGTCCACAAAGACCCAATCGCTATCGGCTTCAAAACCGCCGTTGCTGATGAGGTCGCCCGTGACCGGGGTCGGTGTCGGCGCGCCGGCGGTCGGGGTGGCGGTGGGCGGCGATGTCGTCGGGGTGACGATAGTTCCCGGCGCGGTGGCGGTCGGTGTAGCGACGGGGGATGACGGTGTCGGCGTGGCGGTCGGTGGCGCGGATGTGGCGGTGGCGGTGGGTAATGGGAGCGTTCCGCCGCCAATCGCCGCGAGCGCGCTCGCCGCCTGCACCAGCCCCGCGCCGTATTCATTATCGCGTCCGGCGGGACCCAAATCAATCGCCGTCGATTTCAGCGCGGCTTCAATTTGGTCGGGCGTGAGGGTGGGGTCTTTCTCCAGCAGCAACGCCGCAATACCGCTCACGTGCGGGGTTGCCATAGACGTTCCTGCCATGAACAGGTAGCGGAAGGTGTTGATTTCGCCGGGGTGGAAGGTTTGCTGCACGATGCCATCCCCGAAACTGTCGCCGTTTTGGTCAACGGTATTGTCGCCACCGGGGGCGACCACATCCAATTCCGCCCCGAAATTGCTGTACGGGGCGCGGCTATTATCGTACCGAACCGCACCCACCGCGATGACGCTATCGTATTTGGCGGGATATTCCACCGCGCCATTATTGTTCCCGGCAGCGGCGAAGACCAGCACGCCTTGCGCGCGGGCATTATCCACCGCTTCCTGCAACGCCTGCGACCCGCTGAACCCGCTCAAACTCAGGTTGATGATGTCCGCTCCGTTGGCGACGGCATAATTAATTCCCTGAATGATACCGGCATATGTGCCCTGCCCGAGGGAATCAAGCACTTTGACCGGCATAATTTTGGCGTTGTATGCCACGCCGGCAACCCCCTCGCCGTTGTTGGTGCTTTGGGCAAGCGTTCCCGCCACGTGTGTGCCGTGCCCGTTGTCATCGTTGGGGTGGCTGTCGGCATTGACGAAATCGTATCCGGCGGTGAACGTTGTGCCCGCCAAATCGGGAGCTTCCCGGAATGCTTGATAATTTTCAAATGCCACCCCCGTATCCAACACGGCGATGGTGACGCCCTGCCCGGTGGCAACATCCCACGCGGCGGGCATCTGCAGCGCGGTCATATTCCATTGATAATTGAAAAACGGGTCGTTGGGCGTGGCGTACTGTGGAATGCCGTCCGCATAAGCCACATAATTCGGTTCGGCATATTCCACGTGCTTGTTTGCCGCCAACGCATTCATCACGCCCGAAATGTCTTTATCCGCGCTGAAAGAAGCGACGTAAAACTGTTGCGCTCCGTCCATCTTCGCGCTGAGCGCCTCAAAACTCTCGCCCGTCACCTGAGCGATGGGACTGAGCAGCGGGCGTAATCCCGTCACACCCGTATCGGCGAACAAATCATCCAGCACTTTACTGCCCACCGTCAGACTTTGGATTCCTTCTTTGCGTTCTTTGGGCAGCTCTGGCACAATATCTTCTGTAAATTTAACCAGCACTTCCCCCGGCATAAAACTTTCACCGGGCGGATTCACCAGCACCGATGCGGTATCATCCAGCACGCTTTCATTGGGCGCGGGTTGATTCTCGCCGGGGGTTTGCGATGGCAGTTCCGAGCGGGTGCGCGTGCATCCCGCGAGCGTCAGCGCTACCAACGTGACCAACAATATGAACAAATGCAGGCGTTTCATAAAAATCTCCATTCGTAGGGTGTACGGTACTTTGGTACTTGTCACTGCTAGTTTAACATAAATTAAAAATAGATGCAACACTTCCCCCCACTTTTTTGGGATTTTGGTCGTTTTTTGATGACATTCGTGCTATAATCCCGGTAACTCACTTATCTTGCGCAGTTTGAGATTTGACAAGGTTCGGTATTGATAATGTGAATTTTGCCCCCTCCCCCTGACCCCCTCCCCCAAATTTGAGGGAGGGGGAACAAAAGGGGTGAGCGAGGGGGACGAAGTCCCCCTCGCTCTCTCTCACTCCCCCCTTCCCACAGGGAAGGGGGGACACAGGGGGGATGGGGAATATCTAAAATTGCAAGTTTTTCACAATAATTTCAATGG
>JAJRSQ010000258.1 GCA_024278725.1 Chloroflexota bacterium | reverse complement strand
GTACGGGGCAACCATCCGCTGGCTGGACGACCAACCGGTCAAAGAGGCGATTCTGCTGAACAGCCAAAACACATACGACTGGTTTTTCCCGTATCTGCGCGGCGACCATCAATTTTACATGCTGGATGATTACGCCGACGCGAGCACATCGGTTGCTGAAAAAACCGCCGCCCTGCTGGCGCGCATCGCCGCCGAAAATAACGCGGTGTGGATCTTTGACGCCGACCCCGCCCTCACCACCCCGGCGGAAAATGCGCTGGCGCAATGGCTCGGCGGACGCGCCCCCGCCCATCAAGCCGACATTGACGGCGGGCGATTGTATCTGTACATTTTAAAGTGACGAATGACGAATGACGGGTGACGCACCGAAAATTCACTCGTCATTCGTAATTCGTCATTCGTCATTCGTAATTCGTCATTCGTAATTCGTAATTATGACAAAACGCACACTGTTTTTCTTCCTCTTTTCCATATATTTGCTCGCATATTCCCCCGCGTTCCATTCCAGCGACGGGCAGGCGATGTTCGCCACGGCGGAAAGTCTGGCGCGGCGCGGAACGTGGGACATCGAACAACTGCGCTGGATGGGTTTGCAACAGGGCACATTCGGGCTGGATGGACTGCTCTATTCCCGCAAAGGGGCGGGGCAACCGCTGCTCGCGCTCCCGTTGACGGTGCTGGGGCTGATAGTGCCTTTTTTCGGCACTGCCACGGCGACGCTGCTCTTCGGCAGTCTGCTCACCGCGCTGACCGCCGTGCTGCTGGCGGCGTATCTGCAGGCGTTGGGCTTCCGCGACCGCACGGCGATGCTGGCAGGACTCATTTTCGGCACGGGCACGATGGCGCTCCCCTACGCCAAAACCTTTTTCAGCGACCCGCTGGCGGGCACGCTTTTGCTGGCAACGGCGTTTTCCCTGCTGAAGCTGCGGCAAACGGGACGCTGGCAATTCGCGCTGGCGGCAGGATTGGCGCTCGGCTGGGCGGTGGCA
Source organism: Chloroflexota bacterium (assembly GCA_024278725.1). Classification (GTDB taxonomy): domain Bacteria; phylum Chloroflexota; class Anaerolineae; order 4572-78; family 4572-78; genus JANTHQ01. The sequence goes on along the minus strand of JAJRSQ010000258.1, from coordinate 8,183 downwards.
ACACGATACGCCGAAGCGGTCTTCCTGGCGGTATTCGGGGTGGAGGTTTTGGTTTCTGGGTTGCAGAGTTTCAGGGTTGCAAAGTTGCAGAGTGGCAGAGTTTCAGGATTGCAGAGTCTCAAATCACGTTTTCACGCTTCACACATCACGTTTCACGGCTCACCCGCTCACTTTCTCACCCGCACAATCCTCGCCTTCGGCGCGCCGATTGCCGTCATCGGTTTTTCACTGCTGGCGTTCAACGTCGCCCGCTATGGCGACCCCCTCAGCACGGGTTATCTGCCGCAGGAAACTTTTTCGGCAATTTGGTGGCAGGGCATCGCCGGGCAGCTCATCAGCCCCGGACGCGGCTTTCTGTGGTATAACCCCATCCTGTGGGCGAGTTTTTTCGGCATTCGCTATTTTTGGCGGCATCACCGCGCCGAGTTGTGGGGCATCGCCGCCGTCATTCTGATTCACCTTTTGTTGTACGGAAAATGGTTTATGTGGCACGGCGGCTTTTCGTGGGGCGCACGTTTCATGGTTCCCACCCTCCCTTTTTGGGTGATTTTGCTCGCCCCCGTGCTGGAAAAGATGTCCCGCCGCACAAAATGGGTCATCGGCGGGCTGTGGATGGTCAGTGTGCCGGTGCAGCTTCTCGGCGCGGCGGTGGATTTTGATTTGTGGCAAAACCGGTTGCTGGAAACAGGATTGCCCCTCTTCGACCCGCAAACTTTTTTCGACCCGCAATTTTCGCCTCTGCTGAAAACATGGCAGTTCATCACCGTGCCGAATCTCGATGTGGCGTGGGTGGTGAACGGCGCAATTCAGTGGGGATTGCTGGCGGTACTGTTGGCGAATCTCGCGCTGGCGGGCGCGGCGCTGGCGCGAAAAACGGCGACCCTGCGGCGCGCTTCGGCGGGGATGGCGGCATTGGCGGCGATTGTCCTTCTTTTTTCCGCCCACCGCGCCCAACCCGCCGACCTGTGGGCGGCATTCGCGCAGATAAACGCGCTGGACGCCCCCATCATCACCCAAAACCCGGAAATTGCCACGGCGGTGGCGGAACTGGACAAAGGGCGCGCGCCGGTGCTGGGACTGGGAAATTTCGACGGGGAAGCCATTGCGCGGGTGACGGACGGCGTGACAGCGGTCTGGTGGCTGCCGCCCTTCCAAAATGAGACGGAAACATTTCTGCTGAACAACTTCGGCGTGGCACGCGCGGAAACCTTCGGCGAGCAGCGGGTGCTGTTGTTCGCCCGCCCGGACGGGAAACAGCAGACGGTAGCGGCGCAGTTCGGCGGCGCGATTGTGCTGGAATCGGCGCGGGCGTCGCGGGCGCTGTCCGAAAATCGTCCCCTGGGGGTGACGCTGGTATGGCGCGCGGAAACCGAACCGACGCAGGATTACCGGGTGTTCATCCACCTGAGGAATGCGGCGGGCGAAACGGTGGCGCAGACCGACGGAGAACCGGTGCATTGGACGCGCCCCACATCGAGCTGGCAGGCGGGTGAAACCGTCACCGACCGGCACGCGCTGTGGGTGGGGGCACTGCCGCCGGGGGAATATTCGCTGGTGGCGGGGCTATATCTGCCCGAAACGGGGGAACGTCTGCGCACCGCGGATGGCTCGGATGCGGTGGAAATTGGTGGTTGGTGATGCGTGAAGCGTGATACGTGACTTGCAACCCTGCAACTCTGCAACTCTGAATGGAGAAATCTTATGACGAAACAAACCGCGCTCATCACGGGCGCATCGGGCGGCATCGGGCTGGAGCTTGCCCGCATTTTTGCCCGCGAAGGCTACAATCTGGTTCTGGTGGCTCGCAGCGCCGACAAACTGACCGCGCTGGCGGAAACCCTTTCGACCAAATTCGGCATCACCGCCATCGCCCACCCCGCCGATTTGACCGACCCCACCGCGCCGGACGCACTCTTCGCGGCAATGCAGGCGCAGAGCATCACCGTGGATGTGCTGGTCAACAATGCCGGCTTCGCCACCTTCGGCTTTTTCACTGAAACGGATTTACAGCGCGAATTGGCGGAAATCCGGTTGAACATCACCGCGTTGACCCACCTGAGCAAACTTTTCGGGCGCGAAATGGTGGCGCGGCGCAACGGGAAAATCCTGAACGTCGCCTCCACGGCGGCATTCCAGCCGGGTCCGCTGATGGCGGTTTATTATGCCAGCAAAGCGTATGTGCTTTCATTCTCGGAATCGCTGGCGAACGAAATGGCGGACTTCGGCGTGACCGTCTCGGTGCTGTGTCCGGGCGCAACCGTCACCGACTTTTTCGACCGGGCGGAGATGGGCAAATCCGGGCTGACGAAAAACATGCGGATGATGGACGCCACCACCGTCGCCGAGCTGGGATATCGCGGTTTGATGCGCGGAAAAACGGTGATCATCACCGGCTGGATGAATAAGGTTCTCGCATTTTCCAGCCGGTTTGTTCCGCGTTCGCTCACGGCGAAAATTGCCCGAAAATTGCAGCAACCCACCCAATAACCGCGTATTTCGGGGGAACAAAACGGGTTTTTGACAATCTTGCGCTGTTCCCCTAAAATACTGCATCTATTTTGGGCACTCAATATGCCACAACCCCATAACTTGGCAAAACCTATGAGGGTTTCCAAAACTAAAAAATGCAATAGGAGAATTTGTTATGCCAAAAATATCTATGCGTTCATTTTTGCTTGCCTTGTTGATGCTGCTTCTGGCAGTACCGGCAGCGCTGGCGCAAGACGGTTCCCCCCTGCGTGAACCATTGCCCTGGCTTTGGTGGCTGGCGCCCATCGGCTCCATCACCGCGTTGCTATGGGCATTTTTATTCTATCGCTCGGTTATGACGGAGGATGAAGGTACGCCCCGGATGATTGAAATTGCCCAAGCCGTCCGTGACGGGGCAATGGCATACCTGAGACGCCAATATCGAGTTGTCGCCATTGTTTTTGCGGTTTTGTTCATCGTATTTTTTGTGATGTCGCTTTTTGGCGTGCAAAACTCGGTTGTTCCCTACGCCTTCCTCACCGGCGGGTTTTTCTCTGGCTTGTGCGGGTTTATCGGGATGAAAACCGCCACCAATGCTTCAGCGCGTACCACCAATGCAGCTCGGCGCAGTTTGAACGATGGCTTGCAAGTTGCCTTCCACGCGGGAGCAGTGATGGGGCTGGTCGTCGTCGGTTTTGCCTTGCTTGACATCAGCGTTTGGTTTTTGGCGCTGTACTATCTCTTCCCCGTTGATTTCTTCGGCGCAGCAAATCCATTGCCGCAAATCACCGTCATTATGCTCAGCTTTGGGATGGGCGCATCCACGCAGGCATTGTTTGCCCGTGTGGGTGGCGGTATTTACACCAAAGCCGCCGATGTCGGCGCGGACTTGGTCGGCAAAGTTGAAGCGGGCATCCCCGAAGATGACCCCCGCAACCCCGCCACCATCGCCGATAACGTGGGCGACAATGTGGGCGACGTTGCCGGGATGGGCGCAGACTTGTACGAAAGTTATGCCGGTTCGATTTTGGCAACTTCCGCGCTGGGTGTGTCCGCCGTGGCAACCGAAGTCATCCGCACGAGCGGCGCATTCCTGCCCGCCGGCGTGAGCGAAATTTCGATGGAACTGCGCTACCTTGCCGCACCGCTGGTGCTCGCCGCCGTTGGTGTTTTCCTCTCCATTCTGGGGATTTACATGGTACGCACCAAAGAAGACGCCTCCATGGGCGATTTGATGTCATCCATCAACAACAGCATCACTTACAGTTCCATCGGCATCGCGGCGGCAGCGTTCGGACTGGTTTATCTGCTCGGATTAGCCAATCCGGTCAGACTGTGGGCGGCAATCGTTGCCGGGCTGGTCGTCGGCGTGGTCATCGGGCGTGCCACCGAATATTACACCTCCCATAGCTTCAAACCGACGCAAGAAATTGCGGAACAAGGGCTGACCGGTCCCGCCACCGTCATCATCAGCGGGCTGGCAGTCGGCATGGAATCCACCGGCATTCCCATTTTGATGGTCATCCTCGGAATTGTGGTGAGCTTCTACCTCCCCGGCGGCGCCAGCAACACCATGATGGGTTTGTATGGTGTCGGCTTGGCGGCAGTTGGGATGCTTTCCACCCTGGGGTTAACGCTGGCAACTGATGCCTACGGTCCCATTGCCGATAACGCCGGTGGCAACGCCGAAATGGCTGCGCTGCCCGAAGAAGTCCGCCAGCGCACCGACCAGCTCGATGCCGTGGGGAACACCACTGCCGCCACCGGCAAAGGGTTCGCCATCGGCTCGGCGGCACTCACCGCGCTGGCGCTGCTGGCAGCATATTTGGAAGAAATCCGCTTCGGGTTGGAACATCTGGCGGGCAAAAGCCAAGTGTTCATCGCCAGCTATGGCGTCGGGGGAAGTTATGTGGACGTTGCCAAAATGACTCTCTCTGACTTCAGCGCATATTACAACGTCACCCTGCTCAACCCCGCCGTGCTCATCGGTATTTTTGCCGGTGCGGCAACCGTCTTCTACTTCTCGGCGATGACGATGAAAGCCGTGGGGCGCGCCGCAGGCGATATGGTGCAGGAAGTGCGCCGTCAATTCCGCGAAATTCCCGGCATTCTGGAAGGGACTGCCAAACCGGACTACGCCCGTTGTGTGGAAATCAGCACGCTCGGCGCGCAGAAAGAAATGGTTGCCCCGTCCGTGCTGGCAATCGCCGTGCCGGTGGCAGTAGGCATCCTCTTCGGTGTTGCCGGGGTGCTCGGACTGCTGGCGGGTGGTTTGGCAACCGGATTTGCCATGGCGGTGATGATGGCAAATGCCGGTGGCGCATGGGACAACGCCAAAAAATACGTCGAAGAGGGCGCACATGGCGGCAAAGGTTCTGACACCCACAAAGCGACCGTCGTGGGCGACACCGTCGGCGACCCCTTCAAAGACACCACCGGACCTTCGCTGAACATTCTCATCAAACTGATGTCGATGGTTTCCGTGGTCTTCGCCGGACTCATCGCGCAGATGGGCACCGGTGGCATCATCGGCACCCTGCTGGGTGGCGGTTGATAGAATTTCCGTTCAACTCAAAAGCCGGCTCGTGTGAGCCGGCTTTTTTTATTCCATTGCAAATACAACCTTAAAATTTACATTGCAACACAGGGCTGTTGCAATGTCGCTTGACAAACAATACTTTGCGCAGGAAATGTAGGGGCACGCTGCAGCGTGCCCTTACAACGCCACCGATTTTCGTTAAAACCGGATGAAAATGCGTAAGAGCGGCTCGCAAATCGCCCCTGCGGCATAAAATCATGAAAACCGGCAACCTTAAAATTTACTTTGCAACAGCCGTGGGGTTTACCTGAGCGGGTTTCTCTGATATACTGACATCAAGAGTCTGTCCGGTAAACAATAATGTGTGTTAAATCACGAATGGAACGAATTGACGAATATCACAAATTTTCATTGATTATTTGTGTCATTCGAGCATTTGTGATATTCGTGATTTTATTTTTCCCAAATTCACGATGATTGTACGGATGGATGCTATATGCCACAGCCAATTTAGGGGGGGAATATGACGTTCAGAAAAACCACGCTTATTGTTTCAAGCCTTGCCATTGCCGTTATTCTCATTTCTACCGCACTGCTATCAGCTTTTGCATGGTCGGAGGAAAGCAACCTTGAGTATTTCGACCCGCTCGATTATCGCCCCCTGACTGAGCGCGTGTACACGTCCCCGGAAGTCAGTTCCATCCATTTCGACTTGGTCGGTGCGCTGGCGATTGCCGCCGGTTTCTCCATCACCGATGCGGCAATCATGCAAACCTATTCCCAACTCCTCGATGCCGGTCAGATACCCTCCAACAATCCGGTTTATGCCCTCAATGCAGACCCGGCGAACTATCCGCCGCCGCCACCCATCACCAGCGTTGTGACCAACACCATGTGCCTCACCCCCTCGCAAACCGGACCCACGGTAACAATGGGGATGGCGAATTTCGACAAGATGGAATGCCCCGGATGTTTCTCCGACCGCTTTGGTCCGTATGGCGTTTTCTTCCATATGCCCCACAACACCCCGGATGAATTGGGGGCTATTCGAGATTGGGCATGGGGCGCAACCAATGTTTTGACCGGCAAGGTCACGTTTGGATACAGTTCCACTTCCACATTTGAGTGGCAGGGCATCGCCAATGTTTACGAAACAACGCCGTGTTTCACACAGGAAACGCATGTTGTCGATACCGGCGATGTGAACGCCGGCAGTCTGGAAGCATTCGGATTGTATTTGCATTCATTCGGCGACAATTTGTCCCACGGAGACTGCCTCAAGGCGGCTGATGCGGCGGGGTATTATTTCGCGGCGCACGTTTCAGTGAAAGGACTCAGTGACCCCCTGTGGGATTGTCGCTGGACGCATCACGATTTTGAATTTGGCGACCCCGCGAAATACCCGATTTTCGGCGTGGACAGTCCGCGCACATTGAGCGCCACTTACGCGCTTTACAATGAAATATACAACTATGCCCTCGCCAGCGACCGCATCGTATACCGTCCCATCCCCATAACCGCAGAAAACAATTACATTTCCGACACCATTAAAACGTTTGTGTATACAACGACCGCATTTTCCCCAACAGCCCGCCGCATTGTGGCAAACGATTTGCGAAACTGGGCGTTGCAAACGCGCGCCGCCTCATCCGATTATTGGCTGTACCGGGTGTATTTGCCGGTCATCATCCGGTAAAACAACGCCCATACCATTTAAAAAGCGTCGCCGCCCGCCGCTACAAATGCCGCTATTTTGAAGCCAGCACCGCCGCGCTGTACGCATCGCTGACCAGTGTCAGCAGGTGGTTGGTGATGGCTTCAAAGTGCATTTCCCCGTTCAAAAAACCCTCCACGCCGGGATATTCCCGCATCAAAATCGGGCGCACCGTCCGCCGAATTTGGAACATCGCCGCCAGCGCCACCCCATACGATTCCCTGTTCGACCACAACCATGCCGCCAGCGCGGCGGCACGTTCCGGCACAAACGCATCGCCGGATTGCGCCATCAATTTAAAAATAGCGATGAACTGCCGCAGGGCTTCCATCTCCGCGGGGGAGGTCAGCGCGTCGCCCGCCAATTGCTGCACCGTGTCCCAACGGTGGGTGAGCCGCGTCAAAACCTCAAAATTCAATGTGTCCATCCATGCACCTCGTGGTATAATCGTTTCAATAAAACCCCAGCACAACAGGATTTTCGTATGCCGAATTATAGACTTTTTATCGCAATCGAGCTACCCGCCGAGGCGCAAATGGCGCTGCGAAATGTGCAACGCGCGCTGCCCAAACTCCCCGCTGTGCGCTGGACGAACCCCGCCAACATCCACCTCACGCTGCAATTTCTGGGGGATTATCCTGCGGCGCGGGTCGAAACGCTGCTCAATGCCCTGCGGTCGGCGGAAAGCAACCCGCCATTTGAGTTGACATTGGCAACCATCGGCGCATTTCCGAATTTGAAACGCCCGCGCATCATCTGGGCGGGGGTGACGGGGGACACCGCCGCGTTGACCGCCCTGCATCGGGCGGTGGTGTCCGCCACTGCCGCGCTGGGCTTCGCGGCGGAAAAACGCCCTTTCAAACCACACCTGACCCTCGGACGGGTGAAGCCGTGGGCGCGCGGAAACGACCACCGCGCCATCGCCGCCGCCCTCAACGGGGCAACGGTGGGCGACATCGCCACCGTTCCGGTAGGGAAATTCAGCCTGATTCGCAGTCAACTCACGCGAGAAGGCGCAATTTACACCCCGCTCGGCAGCGTTTTTCTGCGGGGATGAATTTTCAGGTGAATTGCGCCAGCGCCTCCGCCAACGCTTCCTCGCGCCCGACCAACATCAACAAATCGCCGCGCATCAGGCGGGTGTTGCCGTGCGGAATGAGCACCTCTTCCCCCCGCCGAATGCCCATCAACAGCGCATCGCCAACGAGTTGCACCTCGCGTAGGCGTTTGCCGATAAACGCCGCGTTTTGCAGTGAAATTTCGCGCACTTCCACCCCGTCGCTGGGGTCGGTGAGCATTTCAAACGCCGCCGGGAAGTGTAATGCCCCTTCCAGCGCCAGCACCGTCGCCAATTGCGGGCGAATCACCCGCACCCCCAACGACAGCGCAATCAAATCGGCGGCAACCTTCGCATCCCGAATGAGCGCAATCACATCGGGCACGCCGAATGCCAGCGTCGCC
>JAJRSQ010000015.1 GCA_024278725.1 Chloroflexota bacterium | reverse complement strand
TTGATGGGCGTGGAACAGGTGGCAATAGCCATGGAGAACATCAAACAAGCCAGCGAACAGAATGTGGAAGGGGCGCGTCAGCTTGAGGGTGCGGCGCAAAATTTAGAGCGATTGGCGCAACAAATTCAGCAAATCTTCACGAAATATCAGTTGTAATTTGCACAGCCAAACGGAACGTACAAATGGATTTTAACAGTGAAGCGTTTTTGCAGGAACTGCTGGAAACTTTCCGCATTGAAGCCAAAGAGCACCTGCAATCACTCACCACCGGCTTGCTGAAGCTGGAAAAAACAGATGCCGACGCGCAACAACCGCTGATTGAGGGTATCTTTCGGGATGCTCACAGCCTGAAGGGGGCGGCGCGCGCCGTGGATATGGCGGACATCGAGCAGTTGTGTCAGGCGATGGAAGATGTTTTTGCGTGCTGCAAACGCGGCGAGTTGACGCTGACGCCCGCCGGATTTGATGTGCTGCACCGCACGCTGGACACTGTCGGTGATTTGGTGGATTCCGAAACCGGCGAAGGCGGCTCGGAGATTACGGGGTTGATAAAACAGTTGCAGGCGCTGGAAGCGGGCGAGCTGTCGGACGCGCCGCAATCGGCAGAGTCGCCCCCGCCGAAACCCGATGCGCCCGCCGCGCCCGCGCCACCGGTGGCAGAGCCGCCACCACCGCCGCCGGAGGAAGTCCCGTCGCCCCCCCCGAAACCCGCCCCGAAGAAGCCTGCCGCCAAACCGGCGAAAAAATCGGCGGCGGAGGATACCATCCGCATTGCCACCGCCAAGTTGGATTCACTGATGTTGCAGGTGGAGGAGATGTTGTCGGTGAAGTTGGCGCTCCATCAGCAATATACCGAGTTACGGGATATGGTGACGCTGCTGACGGTGTGGAAAAAGATGTGGGAAAAGGTTGCCCCCGATGTGCGCGAACTGAAGAAGTTTGCCGCCACCACCGAGTTGCTTCCGGCGGAAACGGCGCGGACGCTGGAACGGACGCTTGAGTTTCTGGCGTTCAACAGCGGGCGGCTGGATGCCATTGATGCGACGACCGGGCACCTGTTGCAGCACGTGAACGACACGGGGCGCTCGCTGGAGACGATGGTGGACAGTCTGCTGGACGATATGAAGCAGATTTTGTTGCATCCCTTTTCCCTGTTGCTGGATATGGTGCCGAAAATGGTGCGCGATTTGTCGCGCTCGCAGGGGAAAATCGTCGATTTGGAAATTCACGGCGCGGGGGTGGAAATTGACCGCCGTATTTTGGAAGAAATGCGCTCCCCGTTCATCCATCTGATTCGCAATGCCATTGACCACGGGATAGAAAAGCCCGATGAGCGCGAGAGAAAAGGCAAGCCGCGCGCCGGGTCGGTTAATATTTCCGTCTTTCAATCGGATGCGAATAAAGTGAAAATTGTTTTGTCGGACGACGGCAAATGGATTGATGTTGCGCGGGTGAAGCAGAAAGCGGTACAGCAGGGCATTTTGACACCGGCAGAAACCGAGGCGATGGACGATGAAGCGGCGATGATGCTGATTTTCCATTCGGCGTTGTCAACCAGCCCCATCATCACCGAAATTTCCGGGCGGGGGCTGGGGATGGCGATTGTGCAGGAGAAAATCCACGCGCTGGATGGGCAGATTGCCGTGGTCAGTAACAAAAATTTGGGGACGGTTTTTGAAATCACGCTGCCCATTTCGATGGCGACCTTCCGCGGAATTTTGGTGCAGTGCGGTAAAATTCGGGTGATTGTGCCCACCAACAGCGTGACCCGCGTCACCCGCATTCGCCGTGCGGACATCAAAACGGTGGAAAATAAAGATACCATTGCGATTGACGGACGGGTGATGCCGGTTGTGTCGCTGGGGGCAGTGCTGGAACTGCCCGCGGGGGATTCGCAGGCGGAGCAGATAACGGTGCTGGTCACGCATGTGGGGGATGAAAAAATCGCCTTTGCGGTTGACCGTGTTTTGAAGGAGCAGGAAGTGCTGGTGAAAGGGCTGGGTCCGCAGTTGATGCGCGTGCGGAACATCACCGGCGCGACGATTCTGGGGTCGGGGGAGGTGGTGCCGATTGTGAACGTGAGCGACCTATTTAAATCCGCTGTGACTCTGACCGGCGCGCATACGCAAACGCAGAAACCCGCCGAGTCTGCCGAACCCAAATCAATTTTGGTGGTGGACGATTCCATCACCTCCCGCAGTTTGCTTCAAAATGTGCTGGAAGCCGCCGGGTATCGGGTGACCACCACCGTTGATGGGGTGGATGCGTTCACCACCCTGCGGCAGGAATCGTTTGATTTGCTGGTGTCCGATGTGGAAATGCCCCGGATGAACGGGTTTGAGCTGACCGCCAAAGTGCGCGCCGATGCTCGATTGGCGAATTTACCCGTCATTCTGGTGACATCGCTCAGTTCCCGCGAAGACCGCGAACGGGGCATTGATGTGGGCGCGGATGCCTATGTCGTCAAAAGTAATTTCGACCAAACCAGTTTATTGACCATCATTGAGCGGCTAATCGGGTGAGGGCTATGATTCGGGTGTTGATAGTGGATGACTCATTGGTTGTCCGAAATTATTTGCAGTTCATTTTGTCATCGGACAGCGAAATTGACGTGATTGCCACTGCCCCCGATGGCGAAACGGGGGTGAAACTGGCGGAGAAATATCGCCCGGATGTCATCACCATGGATATTAATATGCCGCGGATGGACGGTTTTGCCGCCACACGCGCCATTATGCAGCAAACCCCCACGCCGATTGTGGTGGTGAGCGCGAATTACAAGTCGACAGAAATCAGTAAATCGTTCAAAGCCATTGAAGCGGGCGCGGTGACCATCATCGAAAAACCGTGCGGATTGACCAACCCCAAACACGGTGAAATGGCGGCGGCGCTGATTGACGCGGTGAAACAAGCCGCGACCGCCAAAGTTTTTCGGCACTCAAAACCGGCAACTCCCGCCCGCTCCCCGACGGCAGCCGCCCCCGCACTTTCGTCGCTTCATTTGTTCCGATACGTGGCAATCGGAGCGTCCACGGGCGGACCGTTGGTGTTGCAGGAAATTCTCTCGGCGCTCCCCGCAGATTTTCCCGCGCCGATATTGATGGTGCAGCACATCGCCACCGGTTTCACCGAAGGGATGGCATCGTGGCTGGCGCAGAAATCGCTGTTGCAGGTGGTGCTGGCGCAGAATGGCGTTGTGCCCGTCTCCGGCACGGCGTACATCGCCCCGGACGACGTGCATATGACCCTCACGCGCGGCGGAACCATTCAACTGCTGAACACCCCCCCCGAACACAGCGTCCGCCCCTCGGTGTCGGTATTGTTCCGCTCGCTGGCGCAATATCACGCCAAACAAACGCTGGCAATTTTGCTCACCGGCATGGGCAAAGACGGCTCGGCGGAGTTGAAACAACTGAAAGACAACGGCGCCACCACCATCGCCCAAGACAAAGCCAGTTGTATTGTTTTCGGCATGTCCGGCGAAGCGGTGAAACTGGGCGGCGCAACTTATGTGATGAACCCGCCCGAAATTATCAATCAAATGAAACATTTATGTATGAAAAAGTAATCGGAGGAACTGATGACCTCACTGGATATGCAACAATTTAAGGGCACGGAAATTTTAGTGGTGGAGGATAGCCGGACGCAAGCCATCGGGCTGAAATTTTTACTGAAAGAGCACGGCTTCGACGTGCGGGTGGCATATGATGGTGTGCTGGCGCTGGTAGCCGTCGCCGAGCGCAAACCCGATTTGATTGTCAGCGATATTGTCATGCCCAATATGAACGGGTACGAGCTGTGCAAAAGCATTCGGGAAAATGAAGAAACGTATGACATCCCGGTCATTCTGCTGACCCAACTTTCAGAATTGTCGGACGTGGTGAAAGCGCTGGAAAGTGGCGCGGACAACTTTGTCACCAAACCGTACAAGCCCGATTTTCTCCTTTCGCGCATTCATCATATTTTGGTGAACCGGGAGCTTCGGCGTGACCGCCACTCGGAGAAAATCATCGAGATATTCTTCGACAACCAAAAATATTCGTTTTCCGCCATGCCCACGCAGGTGATAGACCTGCTGCTTTCGACATTTGAAAACGCGGTGGAAAAAAATAAAGAACTGCAACGGGTGAACCAGAAATTGCTGGAAGTTCAGCGGGAATTGCGCGACAAAAACAAAGAGCTGGAAGCCGCGAACGCTCAGAAAGACCGGTTTTTGGGGATGGCGGCGCATGATTTGCGGAACCCGCTCGGGCACATTGCATTGGTGACCGATATGCTGCTGGAGGATTTGGACGACCGGCTTTCGCCGCAGGAAAAAGAAATGCTCACCATCACCCAGCATTCCAGCCGGTTTATGCTGGAACTGGTGAACGATTTGCTCGATATTGCCAAAATCGAATCCGGAAAATTGAACCTTTCGCCAGTGGAAACGGACTTCGCGACGCTGACCCGCCACAATGTTGAGCGCAACGCGACGCTGGCGGCGCGGAAAAATATCAGCGTCACTTTTGAAGTGGATGGGGACATCCCACCGCTGATGCTCGACCCCGGCAAGATGGAGCAGGTGCTGAACAATCTCATCTCCAATGCCGTGAAATATTCGTACCCGGATACAACCGTGCGGGTGTCGCTGACCCGGCGGGATGATGCGGTGGTGCTGGCGGTGGCTGATGAGGGGCAGGGCATCCCCGCCGATGAACTGGACAAACTTTTCCAACCCTTTGAACGCACCAGCGTGGAAGCGACCGCCGGCGAAAAAAGTACCGGCTTGGGGCTTGCCATCGTTCAGAAAATAGTGGAAGGACATCACGGGAAAATTTGGGTGGAGAGTACCGTCGGCAAGGGGACGACGTTTTTCGTTTCGCTGCCCATTACGGAGGCGTAACCCGTTTCGGCACAGCAGTTTGACAGGATACCCAAACTATTGTAAACTCGCTGAAGTTTACAGGAAAAAATTATGATTGCACAAATTTTTACCACTACCAAGCGCACCATCAAGCCGGACACTTTGTCTGGTTAGTTGTGCTGCTTGGGGAAAATCAAGGCATCGCGGCTTGTCAGACATTTCTGATGAGCCGTTTTTTTATTCAAAATTTTAGGAGGAAAAAATGTCCGGAAAAATCGCCGAATGTCCCGAATGCGCCGCCAATGTGGCTTTACCCGCCGATGTGATGGAAGGGGAAATTGTCCAATGTCCCGAATGCGGGCTGGAGTTGGAAGTGCTGTCGCTGAATCCGCTTTCGCTGGCGCAAGCCCCCGAAGAAGAGGAAGATTGGGGCGAGTGATTCAATTCAAAATTGAAAATGAAAAATTCAAAATGAAAGTGTGAAACCCAATGACACAACCAAACATTGCAATGCTCCATTCGCGGGTGCGGGTGGAAGAAAAATTACTCATTCAAGCTTTTGCCGAACACAATGCGCCGGTGGATTTGATTGACGACCGGAAAATTGTCTTCGATTTGCAGGGAAACGGGTGGGGAAAATATGATGTCGTGCTGGAACGCTGCGTCAATCACTCGCGGGCGTTGTACGCCCTGCGCATCCTGAACGATTGGGGCATTCCCACGGTTAACACGTATGAAGTGGCGGCGATTTGCGGCAACAAACTGGAAACGACCTCGGCGCTGGTGCGCGAGAATATCCCCGTGCCGCGCAGCAAAATCGCCTTCACACCGGAATCGGCGTTGCAGGCGATTGAAGAATTGGGTTACCCGGTGGTGCTCAAACCTGCGGTTGGCTCGTGGGGGCGACTCCTCTCAAAAATTAATGACCGTGAGGCGGCGGAAGCGATTCTGGAACACAAACAGGTGCTCGGCACGTATCACCATTCCATCTTTTACATTCAGGAATATGTCCACAAACCCGCGCGCGACATCCGCTCTTTTGTGGTGGGCGATGAAACCGTGGCGGCGATTTACCGCTATTCCGACCACTGGATCACCAATACCGCCCGCGGCGGGCACGCTGAAAATTGCCCCGTCACGCCCGAAATTGACCGCCTTTCGCGCGCGGCAGCGAAAGCCGTCGGCGGGGGGGTGGTTGCCATCGACCTGCTGGAAACCGCCGCCGGGGAATTGCTGGTCAATGAAGTGAATTACACGATGGAGTTTCGGAACAGCATTGACACCACCGGCGTGAACATCCCCTCGCGGGTGGTGGATTATGTTTTGGCAGTGGCGAAAAATCGATAGTGAAGCGTGAGGTGTGATTTGACAAAAGCGCAAAGATAATTCAGCATTTCACGTTTCACGTTTCACGTTTCACGTTTCACGTTTCACGTTTCACGTTTCACGTTTCACGTTTCACGTTTCACGTTTCACGTTTCACGTTTCACGTTTCACGTTTCACGTTTCACGTTTCA
>JAJRSQ010000257.1 GCA_024278725.1 Chloroflexota bacterium | reverse complement strand
TTGGTGCATCTTACAAAGCACACGATGCATTGCCGAAACTATACGATTATGGTCTATCGAATGTGACACTTGAAGATGCAAAAGTATAGCACGGAAGGGGGCAAATTGTCAATTGAAACGAATTCATTCATTTTTTGTGAGGGGAAGAATTAATTGAGCCGCAAAAGCTTGGCTTGCATACCCTGCAAGTGATTTTCCAGCCAATCGGCATCGGCGGCGGAGGGGTTTTTCAACAGATATTGCTGAATGTCGAACACGGCATCCTGCAATTGATTCAACTGATACGCCAACAATCCCCGGTCGCGCAGAAGTTGCGTTTCGGTGGGGCGCAAAATCAGCGCGAAATCAACCACCCGATGCGCCGAAAGCCAATCGCTCTCCGAAAGATACCCTTGCTTCAAATTCATCAGCATCCGGTATAAGATTGCCTTTTTGGACATCGGAACCAAATATTCATGCCGAAACGGCTCCCGGTCATCTTCCGGTACTTGGGCGATGTCCATGCAATCGCCCTCGGTCAGGATTTGCCCGTTGTGGAAGGGGTCGAGGTAGGTGCGCGTTCCGGCATCGTTGAAAGCAACCAGGAAATGCCCCGGCAATCCGATGCCATCCACCGCCAAGCCGAGCCGCCAGCCCAATTCCAGATACAGCACGCTCAGGGTGATGGGCAATCCCATTTTGATGAGCAGCACCACATCCAAAAATGAATTTTGGGGGTGATAATAGTTGGCGCGGTTGCCCGAAAATTTTTCAATTCTGAAAAAATAGCGGTTCAACGTGTCGAATATCTCCGACGGGGATACCGCCACGCCCGCCAATTGACGCACCGTTTCCGCCATCGCGTCTATTCTCGCCAGCGCCGCCTCAACATCCACCGAAGGGTTGATGACTTTGGAAACGAGCAACGCGCCGCGCGCCAAATTTATCGCCGCATCGGGTTGGTTGACTTCAGATTGAAATTGTTGGCGTATGGACATATATCCCTCTGAAAACCCGTAAAACGCACCGCCGGAGGATCCGGTTGGGGTACGTTTTACGGGTTTCAATCGTTTCCGTCAAATATCGATGGTCAATTTTTCGGGCGGATTACGCCTGTTTCGGGGCAATCATTTTTTCGGGACGCACATATTCGTCGAATTGTTCGGCGGTGAGAATGCCCAATTCAACGGCGGCTTCTTTCAGTGTTTTGCCTTCTTTGTGCGCTTTCTTGGCAATTTTCGCCGCGTTGTCATATCCGACATACGGGTTCAGCGCCGTCACCAGCATCAGCGAGTTTTCCATATAATAGCGGATTTTTTCGGGATTGGCTTTCGTGCCCGTAATCATATTTTTGCGGAAGGAATCGCAGGCGTCCCCCAGCAGACGAATGGATTGCAACAGGTTGTAAATCATCACCGGTTTGTAGACGTTCAATTCAAAATTACCGCTGGCGCCGCCGAAGTTGATGGCGACATCGTTCCCCATCACCTGACAGCAGACCATGGTCATCGCTTCCGCCTGAGTGGGGTTCACTTTCCCCGGCATGATGGAGCTGCCCGGTTCGTTGGCGGGCAGGCTCAACTCGCCGAAGCCACAGCGCGGACCCGACCCCATCCAGCGCACATCGTTGGCAATTTTGAACAGCGACGCCGCCAGCGTTTTCAGCACGCCGCTCATTTCCACAATCGCGTCGTGCGCCGCCAGCGCCTCGAATTTATTTTCCGCCGTGCGGAAAGGCAAGCCGGTGATTTCAGAAATCCGCGCCGCCGTTTTCACCGCAAAATCGGGATGGGTGTTCAGCCCCGTCCCCACCGCTGTGCCGCCGAGCGCCAATTCATACAGCGAATCGAGCGCGTTGTTGATGCGTTTCAGCCCGTGGTCTAGTTGCGCCACATAGCCCGAAAATTCCTGCCCCAGCGTCAACGGCGTGGCATCCATCAGATGGGTGCGCCCGGTTTTGATGATGTCTTTAAATTCCTCCGATTTTTCCGCCAACGCATCCCGCAGCGCGGTCACATTCGGAATCAAATGATGCACCACCTGTTCCGCCGCCGCGATGTGCATGGCAGTGGGGAAGGTATCGTTGCTCGATTGGGCTTTGTTCACATCGTCGTTGGGATGAACGGGCTTTTTGCTGCCCAGCTCGCCGCCCGCCAGCTCGATGGCGCGATTGGAAATCACCTCATTGGTGTTCATGTTGGTTTGTGTGCCGCTGCCGGTCTGCCACACCACCAGCGGGAAATGCTCATCCAGCTCGCCTTCAATGACCTCATCGGCGGCTTGCACGATGAGTTTCGCTTTTTCGGCGGGCAGCCAGCCCACCTCTTCATTGACCAGCGCGGCGGCTTTTTTGAGGATACCCAGCGCGCGAATCAACTCGCGCGGGAAACGCTCACCGCCGATTTTGAAGTTCATCAGCGACCGCGCCGTCTGCGCCCCATAATATTTATCGGTGGGGACTTTGATTTCACCCATGGAATCGGTTTCAATTCTGTACGCCATCATAAACCTCTCTGTTTATTAATTGGGTTGATAATCTTACTGGGGAAAGTATACTACCGTCCATTTTTCGGTGCAATAATTCACAGAAGTTTTTGGGGGAGCTGAAAGCCGACGGCTGACAGCCGTCAGCTACTTCCACCGGGTGAGGATGCGTTCCCGCTCGAAGAGTACCACCGCCACCCACAGCGCCACCGCATCCAGCACCAGCGCCACCACGGAAGCGATGAGCATCAGATTCAGATTCAGCAGCAGAAACCCCGTCACCTGCCCGATGCTGAGCGCGACCACCGGAATGACCACCGCCCCGCCGAGTTGCTGCGCCACGCGGGTATCGTTCACCCGCGATGAAATGATGATGCCAATCATCACCGC
>JAJRSQ010000256.1 GCA_024278725.1 Chloroflexota bacterium | reverse complement strand
CGCATATGTGGACGGGTCGAATCCGGCAATTGACCAGGCGATTGCCCTCATGCCCGACATCCTGCGTTTCCTGCGCCAAAAAGCAAATGAACCATCGCCGTATCATGACACGCTGGAAAAACTGAAGCAAATTGCGGAAGCTCAACGACAGCTTGCCGCCGAGAGGGTTAAATGATGGGACAGAAGAAAAATTTTCGACTGCAATCTGTGCTAAATTACAAAACCGGTTTGGTGGATAATCTGGAAACGGAGTTCGCGCAATTGCGCGCCATGCAAAAAAGTGAGGAAGAAGCGCTCCGGCACTTGGAAGAAATGGTGCAATCGCACAGCGATTCGCTGCAACGGCAACAGGAAGAAGGCACATTGAACTGCCAGACCATCGAATTGCACCAAAAATACCTGCGCTTTCTGCACAATCACGTCAATCGCCAGCGAGTGCGGGCGGCAGAAGCAGCAGCGCACGTTGAAAAAAAGCGCGAAGAATTGGTGCAAATGATGCAGGAACAAAAGACGCTGGAAAAACTGAAAGACAAACACGTCACCCGTGAATTGCTGGAATTGAACCGCCGTGAAGCGCGCATCGTGGATGATTTGGTCACCACCCGCTACGCCAGAAAGGGATATTCGCATGCTTGATTCAGTTTTGACGCAATTGCAACGCACCCTGTACGACTCAATTTTCGCCAAACTGCAAAACACGCTGACCGGCAACCACTCGAAGGGGACGGCGGGGGGCAATTTCACCGCGCACGCCTCAAATTTCGATGCCCTGTTCACCCAAGTGGCGCAGAAATACAACCTCGAACCATCGCTGCTGAAAGCGGTAGCGCACGCCGAATCGAACTTTTCGCCCGACGCCATTTCCCGCGCCGGAGCGAAAGGGATTATGCAACTGACCGACACCACCGCCGCCGGACTGGGCGTGACCAACGTATTCGACCCCCTGCAAAACATCGAAGGGGGAGCGAAATACCTGCGAGCCATGCTTGACCGCTATGACGGCGATGTATCGCTGGCGTTGGCGGCATACAACGCCGGTCCCGGTGCGGTTGACCGCTGGGGCGGATTGCCGCCGTATCAGGAAACACAGGCTTATATTCCCCGTGTGTTGAACTTGAGAGACCAGTATCAGCAACGGGAATGGACGGCATAACGAAATTTGGGTGGTGGTTATTTTTGACTGATGAAGCAAGGTAGGGGGTAGGGGCAGACCTATGTGTCTGCCCAAAAAGGGCGAACACACAGGTTCGCCCCTACCAACGAATAATTTCCGGCAGTCAATTTAAACCACTACCGAAATTTGTAGGGGCAACGCTTGTCCCTGCCCAACTCCGGGCGACCACAAGGGTCGCCCCTACGGATGAACGAATATCTCGCTTGTTTGTGCAATAAGAAAGGAAAAGCGATGTCAGGAATTGTGAACGACCCCACCTTCAAAGTTTTGTCCTACGCACTCGACGGGCTTTCGATGCGCCAAAAAGCGATTGCCAACAATGTGGCAAATGTTGACACCCCCGGCTACAAAGCCGAGCGGGTGACCTTTGAATCGCAACTGCAAGCCGCCGTTCGCAACGGCACAGACAACGGCGGGCTTTCCCTGAAAACCACAAATACCCGCCATATGGGTTTCAGCGCCGCATTTTCACCCGCCCCCATCCGCGTCATCCGGCAGAACAATACCATGCGCAATGATGGCAACAGTGTGGACATTGATGTGGAAATGACCAGCCTCGCGGAAACCACGCTCCGCTATCAGGCATTATCGCAATTGGCGGGGATGAAAATCACGCTGATAAAAAATATTATCCGCGAAAGTCGGTAGGGCATTTACTATAACTTTACGGTTTCTTCACCCGCAATTTACTGAAACCACCCCCTAATTGTGTTAGAGTACAGTCAGCAGATGTATCGGCGCTGGCTGATGCTTGCTATATCCCAAAAAGAAAGGAGGTGAAAAAACTATGACCGCACTCAATATTGACGCATTGATGAGTATGCTGCGCCCGACGGCGCTGCCGGGCACAACGCCCACCCCGCAACAAGCAACCGGCGAAGAAGACGGGTTGTTCCTGAACCTGCTGCAATCGTTCGCCGAAACGCTCGGCGGCGAAGCAGAAACTACTGCATCAACGGGGCAACCCGCGGGCGATTGGCTGGCGACGCTGTTCAAGTTGCTGGCTCCCGCCGGCGCGCCGAACACGCTGCCGGGTATGCCGGACCCCACCGGGGAAGCAACCGACGGCGAAGCGACCCTCTCGCTGACCGAGATGATGGCGGCAATCCAGACCCTCACCGGGCAGGCGCAGCCGGATACGTCGGCTTCGGCGCTGGCGCAGGTGATGCAGGCGATTGCGGGCGATACGCCCGATGTCGGTTCCGCGTTGCTGGAAAGCATTCAATCCGGTGATGCCGAAGGGAAAAAGCTGCACAACGCCCTTTCGACGCTGATGCAGGAACTGGGTATGGGCGCGAACCCCGCGCTGATGGCAGCAATGCTGAACGTACAACCCAAATCCGGCGCCACCGCCACCCCGACCGCAGCCGAAACGCCCGCCGCCACCGGCGATACCGCGTTACCCGCCGCGACGACGGCAACACCCACCGGCACGATGCCAACGGCGATGTCCGCTGTCGCGGGACAAACGCCCGACACGCCGGCTGTGCCCGTCGCGCCCGCTACCGGCGGCAATGCCCCCACTGAGGCGCAACAAAGCACAACCGCGCCCGCATCCGGCGGGACACCGGCATTCACCGTGCCCCCGTCCGCCGCCGATGCCGCGCGCACCGCGCAACCGGCAGCCGCCGAAGGTGGTGTGCAAACGGGACAGCCCGCACCGGCGAATACCTCCGCGCAAACGGCGCAGGTTCCCAGCTCGCCTTTCCAACAGACGTTGGCGGAAACAAGCGGACAACAAACCACGCCGCAATTGACGGCAACGCCATCGACCCAAACCACAGAAGCCGCGCAACCACGCGCCAATGAAGCCGCACCGACGCCGCAAACCACCGATGCGCCCGCGCCCGCCGTGAACGTCGCTCAACCGGCAACCGTCGCCCCGCCGCAGACCGCCGCCGCACCCGTTGCAGACGCGCCGCCCGCGCCAACATTGCCCGATATTCCCGCGCTGAAACAGTTGGTGGATTCGATTTCGGTGCTGAAACAAAACGGGCAGACCGCCGTGCGCTTGCGATTGCACCCCGCATCGTTGGGGCAGGTAATGGTACAGTTGCAGGTCAACGACGGGAATGTGACGATGCAGGTGCTGACGGAAACATCGAAGGCACAGGCGTTGATTCAGAATAATTTACCGGCGTTGAAAGCGGCGCTCAACGCGCAGGGGCTGGGCAACGGTACATTTGATGTCGCCGTGGGGAGTGACGCTTCGGCGTTCAACGCGCCCCGCCGCCAGCCGTTCCAGTGGCACAACAGCCCGACGCGCGGCAGACAAACGTCCATCGGCGTAGACGGCATTGTGGGCGACGACCGCCCGCGCGGCAGTCCCCGTTCCGGGCTATCACCGGGGCGCATTGATTATCAGGTGTAAATTTTTTGAAAGGAGGTACCGTAAATGGCAGTAAGTGGCGTAACAGAAACCAATCCAATCCAGCAAGCTCAGGCGAAAACCCAAAAGTCAAACGACCCTATCGGTATGGATGGATTGGGAGAGGGCGCCTTCATGCAATTGCTGCTGGCACAGCTAAAAAATCAAGACCCGCTCAAGCCGATGGAAAATACCGAATTCATCAGCCAGATGGCGCAATTCAACTCGTTGAGCGAGCTGATGTCGCTGAATAAAACGATGGGTGAACTGATGACCGCGCAACTGGTGACGCAAGGCAGTACGATGATTGGCAAAACCATCAGCGCGAATCTGGACACCGGCAAGACCGTTAAAGGCGTGGTCAGCGGCATGCAAATTCGGGACGACGAAGTCACGTTGACCGTCAATGGCACACAAGTGCCAATGAGCGCCGTCCGTGTTGTGACGGACACCGCTGTTGATGGCGGACAAGGAGGCTCGGCGGTATGGTAGACAAGATTCAGCAGGCGATAAACTCATCGAACAATGCCGCCGTCCGGCAAATTCAGAGCGCCCGACAGCCGCAACGCCAAAATCCAACGCCGTCCGCCAACGTTCCCGCCTTCGATGAATTGCTGAAACAGAAGTTGGCGCAACCGTCCAGCGTGAAACTTTCGGCGCACGCGCAGAAACGCATTCAAGCCCGCAACATTCCCTTTGGCGCGGAAGAAGCCGCACGGCTCGACCGGGCGGTGGAAAAAGCCGCCAACAAAGGCTCGCGCGAATCGCTGATATTGATGGACGATTTGGCGCTGGTGGTCAGCGTGAAAAATCGAGTGGTCATCACGGCTGTTGATGCCAAGAATCGCAAAGAAGACGTTTTCACCAATATTGATAGTGTTGTTTTGAGTTAAATTTCGATTATCGGTTCCCCAGCCGGACCTCCTGGAGGAAGCTGGGAGCCACATAACAGGAGGCACAAAAATGATGCGTTCACTTTCGATGGCAATCGCTTCACTGCGCAACCATCAAACGTATATGGATGTAATTTCCAGCAATATCGCCAACGTCAACACCACCGGCTACAAAATGGCGCGCGTTCAGTTTCAGGAATTGCTGAGCCAGACCATTCGCGGTAGCAGCGCGCCCCGTGGCGGCTTGGGCGGGTTGAACCCCGTGCAAATCAGCTTGGGGATGGCGCTCGGCGGAATTGACAACTTCTTCACCCAGGGGAGCTTGAAAGATACCGGGCGGCTCACCGATTTGGCAATTCAGGGCGATGGCTTCTTCGTGCTGAACACCGGCGACGGGTATGCGTATGCCCGCGACGGCAATCTGGACGTCGGTTTGGACGGCACGCTGGTTCATCTGACCACCGGTTTGACCATTCAGGGCTGGTCTGCCGACCCGAACACCGGTGTGGTTGACACCACCCAGCCCATCGACAATATTAACGTGCCACTGGGGCAACGGGTTGCCCGCGCCACCAGTCTGGTTGATATGCAGGGCAATGCGGATGCCGGCACGCCCATCGGCAGTTCTGTCTCCAACCGGATGACCATTTACGACTCGCTCGGCACGGAGCATGAGATTGAATTGACCCTGACCAAAAACTCCGCCAACACCTGGGATTGGGCGGTTTCCGACCCGAATGCGGGTTCCAGCCAAATTTCCGCCATTTCAAACAACACCGGCACCATCACCTTTGACGCCAACGGGATATACCTCTCCAGCACACCCGCCGGCGGCACAACTCCGCACATCACCTTCAATACCGGCGCAGACCCGTCCGATGTTGACCTCAATTTCAGCAATGTGACCCAATTGGTGGGCTATGGCAGTCTGGGAATTTCCAACCAAGACGGATTGCCCCCGGGGTCGCTGACCACTTTCACCATGAGCACCGCCGGTGAAGTGAACGGGGTGTACTCCAACGGGCTGACCCGCCGGTTGGGACAAATCGCCATCGCCAAATTCCTCAATCCCGGCGGGTTGCTGAAAAAGGGACAAAGTTTGTTCGCCCCCTCGGCGAACTCCGGCGCCGCGCAAGTCGGCATTCCGGGACAGGATGGACGCGGACAAATTTCATCCGGCTATCTTGAAATGTCCAATGTCGATTTGGCGCAGCAATTCACCAGTATGATCACCGCTCAGCGCGGTTTCCAGGCAAATAGCCGGGTTATCACCGCCTCTGACCAAATGCTGCAAGAACTGGTGAACCTTGTCCGGTAACCGGGATAGCATGACATCGTAATCTTCAAAGCACGGGGCGGCTCCCAAATGATTGGCGGGTCGCCCCGATTCGTAACGTATAACTCACTATGGGCTATTCAGAAGCATTGACTGCCGCACTGTTAAATACGCTCCGCCCCCCTACCATCCGTTCGACCGCCCCCGGCACGGTGTCAGTTTCGGAAGGGCAGTTGATTCGCGCCACCATCCAGCAGGTGAACGACCAAACGGTACTGCTGAATGTGGCGGGACAGCTCATTTCCGCGAAAACGGATATCCCGTTGGAACCCCGCCAGCAGGTTCTGCTGAATGTCCGGCAGGCGGGACCCGACCAAATCATCCTGCAAATTATCCCTGACACAGGAGCACAGGAGCAACCCGCCGCCGCAACCGCTCAATCCGGCAACACCGCTTTGGATGCCGCCGTGGGGCAGAATATCCGGCAGACGCTCGCTTCATGGGGAATGCCCGCCGATGCGGTGAACGTGCAATTGGCGGAAGCGCTGCTGACCCACGGACGCACGCTGAACCCGCAGGATTTGCAGGCGGCGCGACAGGCGTGGGTCAATTTGCCCAATCCCACCCCCGCCGATTTGGATGCGGTGGCATTTTTGCAGGCGAACAAATTACCCCTTTCACCCGAAAGTGTATCGCTGGCGAAGCAATGGCTCAGCGGGCTGCCGCCCATTGCCAACCAACTGAACGAGCTGCAACAGACGCTTTCAGCAGTGTTGAGCCGGATGCCGCCCGCGGCGAACGCTTCGCCCGCGTTGAACCAACTGACTCAAGTGCTGCAATCCACATTGAGCCAGATTGCGCAGTGGAATATCACCGCCGACACCCCGCCGGCGGAAATCGCCGCCCGGCTGGAATCGCTGGTGGTGAATCTGAGCTCCCCGCCGGAAGCCTCGCTGGCGAAACAACCCGAAGTGCGCATCGTTTTGCCGCAATCATCCGCGCCCGCGACGCAGAACGCCGCCACCAATGCCGCGCCGAACACGCCCGCGACGCCGCCATCCGCCCCCCCGCAGACAACCACCGCCCCGACCGCCACGGCGAACACCGCGCCACCGTCTGCCGCACCGGAAACATCATCCGCCCCTGCCCCTGCGCCCGCAGCGCCCCCCGCCGCCGCACAGAATACCGCCCCGGCTTCCGCAACGCCGCCGACGGTCACCCTCACCGCCGATGTGCAGGTGGATAATCCGCTGCACCGGTTGGCGCGCACCATTTCCGGGGCGCTGGCAAGCGGCAATTTGCCGCCCGCGCAGACGGACGCGCTCCAACAGCTCGCGCGGCAGGTTCAGCAATTGACGCAAGATTTGGGCGCGGTGCAGCTTTCAAATTTGGCGCAGACGCTCAGCACGGAAACGGGGCAATTTTATCTGTTCCCCGTGCCGCTCCGCCACGCCGACGGTTCGCAGACGACCGCAAAATTGAAGATTTTTCGGCAGGCGGGACGGACGAAGATGAACCCGGAAAATACCCGGCTGGCACTGCTGCTCGATTTGCCGAGTTTGGGGGAGATTGCCATTGATTTGACCGTCTTCAAGCGGCAAATTTCGGGCAGAGTGCTGACGGGGCAACCGGAAACCAACAAGTTGGTTGCCGAAAATATTGATGACTTGGAGGCGCGGTTGAAATCTATCGGATATCGGGTGGAGATGTTGTCCACGGCGATGTTGTCGGATGCGGAACCGGATTCGCCGGTGGCGGAACCGGACAATCGCGCAAAATTAACCCAAATTGACGTGAGTATCTGATGAAACGTCCGGCGAAACCCCAAACCCGGCGAGCGGTTGCGCTGACCTACGACACCGACACCATGCCCGCGCCGAAGATTTCGGCGGAGGGACGCGGAAAGCTCGCCGAGCGCATCATCGCCGTGGCGGAGGAAAACGGCGTGCCCATCCGCCACGACCCCGATTTGGTGGTGCTGCTGGCGCAGCTCGACGTGGGGCAGATTATCCCGCCGGAATTGTATCTCGTCGTTGCGGAAGTGATGGCATTTGTGTATCAACTGAAACGTGAAACTTGAAACTTGAAACTTGAAACCCGAAACCAATGAACTTAAAACCAAAAACCCGAAACCTGAAACTATTTTTC
This sequence comes from Chloroflexota bacterium, assembly GCA_024278725.1. Taxonomy (GTDB): domain Bacteria; phylum Chloroflexota; class Anaerolineae; order 4572-78; family 4572-78; genus JANTHQ01. The sequence goes on along the minus strand of JAJRSQ010000256.1, from coordinate 5,535 downwards.
GCCCTGCTGATGCTGGCGCTGGCGTTGTCGCCCGCGACGGCAACGGCGCAAGCGCCCGCGTCCGCGCCGATGCCCCTTTCGGCATACCCCCGCCCCAAAAACGACAACGGGCTGGGTATCCACTGGAGTACCAATGTTTACGCGCAAGATGATGCCACCACCGATTTTTTCGTGGCGGAAATCAAAGCGATGGGCATCAAATGGGTGAAGTTTCTGAACGACCAAACTGACGGGCGCAATTACGATTATCTGGTTCAGCAATTGGTGGCGAACGACATCATGCCCGTGATGCGGATATATGTCCCCTGCAACACGCCGCTCAATCTGACCTCGCTGGGGAAACTGGTTGACCATTACGTGCCGATGGGGCTGGTCTATTACGAGCTTTACAATGAGCCGGACATCCCCGGGCGGGATGGCGGCTGGTGCGACGACCCCACCCCCAACCCCGATTATCTGGCGAGCATTTGGGCGCCCGCCGCCCGCGAGATTCAGGCACGTGGGGGCTACCCTTCGCTCCCCTCTATTTTCCCGATGGGGAAAAATGTCCCCGGCTGGGAAAATAGTTTCTTCCGGCAATTTTTGCGCGCCATCAAAGCTCAGGGGAACACCCCGGTGCTGTACAAAAGTTGGGGCGCGGTACACAACTATTTCATCAACCACCCCCCCGATTACCCGCGCGACCCCGTGAATCTGACCGGACGCCCCCTCACCGAGGCGGAAATTGCGCGTTACGGGCTAGACGAAGGGCACGCCGCCGCCATCAACCGCGCCCGCGCCACCATGCGCGACCCCGGCGGCTATTATGTGGGCGACGACCCCACGCTCGATGTGACCGGCTTCCGGCAATTCATCGCCTATCACGACCAGTTCACCGAGTTGTTCGGATTTGAGATTCCGCTCATCAGCACGGAAGGGGGGGCGACGGTGGGCAGTTGCGAAGACCCGCGCTACCCCTGCGTGGATGAACGCCTCCAAATGGAATGGACGCTGGAAGCCTTTGAATATATGCTCGACGACGCGCCGGAGTATTATTTTGCCATGAACACATGGCTCATCGCCCAAAAAGCGCTCGATTATTTCGGCGGAACGGTGTGGGAAGGGAACGCATGGTATCACAACCGCACGGGCGACCATCTGCCCATTGTGGACGCGCTGAAAAACCATCCCCGCAACGGCGAACCCCGGCACGACCAAAAACCCGCCGATTGGCAGGCAACGCCCGCGCCGCGCCCGCTCCCCCAAATCGCCGCCGTGGATGGCGGCAGCACGTCCGAAGCGGGCACATCTGCCCCCATTGCGGCGAACAGCGCCCATTCGCTGCTGAAGTATCCGCGCCCCCCCAACGACAACGGGCGCGGCATCCATTACGTCCCCACTATTTTGGGGCAGCCCACCGACCAAGTGGATCGCTTTGTGGCTGAAATCCAAAGTATGAACATCAAATGGGTGAAAATTATGCAGGGCGACACCGCGAAGGTGGAACACGATTACCTGATTCAGCAGTTGGTTGCCAACGGCATTGAACCGATTCTGCGGGTGTACAAACCTTTCAACGACCCGTATGAAAATCTGGACGCGCTGGTTCCCGCCGCCAAAGCGATGGGCGTGCATTATGTTGAACTGTACAACGAACCGAACATCGCCGGCTTTCCGGGCGGCTGGCGCGACGGCGAACCCATCAGCGTGAGCCGTGTGCTGGACGTGTGGATTCCCGCCGCCGAAACCGTCGCCCGCGCGGGGGGTTATCCCGGACTGCCGACGCTCGCGCCGGGGGGAAATTTTGAGGACATGCAATTCCTGCGCGAATTTCTGGACGGGCTGAAAGCGCGCAACCGCACCGATGTGCTCGACCGGGCGTGGCTGCCCCTGCACAACTATTTCCTGAACCACCCGCTCAATTACCCCGACGACGCCGTCAACCAAAACAGTATTCCGCTCACCGAAGCGGAAATCAGCGCGCGCGGGTTGCCTTCCGCGCTGGTGAACACCATCAACACCGCCCGCCTGCAGGAACGCCTCAAAAAGAATTATCGGGTGGGAACCACCATCTATGAAGATTCCAACGGCTTCCGCAAATTCGAGGCTTACGGCAAAATCTTCTTCGACCGCTTCGGATTTTACATCCCCATCATCAGCACGGAAGGGGGCGCCATTGCCGGCGATTTCCAAGACCCGCGCTACCCCCCCGTCTCCGATTCTGACGTCACAGGCTGGACGCTTTCCGCGTATCGTGATATGCTAAACAATGTACCGGCATACTACTTCGCCTTCACGCCGTGGCTGCTGGCAAACGCCGCCGGAGGGCACTGGGACCCGGCTTGGGAAGCCGCCGCATGGTACAAAATTGATGGCAGTACCCTGCCCGTGGTGGACGCGCTGAAAGCCGACCCCACGCGCACCCAAACCCGCAATTGGCGAGCGCAAATTGCCGCGCTGGAAACCACCACGCGCATCAACGCACCCGCCGCCCCGGCGAGCGTTCCCGCGCCGCGCATGGCGGCAAACAGCACCGAAATCATCGCCGCGCGGGGCAAAGGCGAACCGTGGAAAATCGTCTCGGCAGTGTGGAAACCCGCGAACACCCCCTACCCGCGCGTGTATATCGACGTGCGCGACGCAAGCGGGAAACTACTGCACAACCGACAAATCAGCGTGCAATGGCGCGGCGGTTCAACCATTTTGATGCCGGGCGGCGGGCGGAATCACTCCGCTTCAATGCCGATAACCACCCCTGCCGACGTGTACATCATCGCGGTGGCGGGGGGCAGCGGGCAAGCCGTCAAAGCCAGGGGGTCGGAAAATTATTCACTGTACGTGGAAATACAAGCCGTTAAATGAAAAATTAGGCATTTCAGAGGTTACAGCGAGCGAAGCGAAGCAATCTCACATAAGGGATTGCTTCAGCCCTGCGGGCTTCGCAATGGCAGTTTTACAAACACCCTCTGAACCTTAATGCACTATAAATTGACGGATGACGAATGGCAATGATGAAACGAATACCCATCACACTCAGCATGATATTCCTTTTGATGGCAGTGTCGGCGTGCACGCTGATCATCAGCCCGCGCCCCGAAACCGCCGCCATCGCCGATACCCCCGCCGCCACCGAAACATCTGCGCCACCGACGGACGCACCGCCGCCCACCGACACCCTCACCCCCGCGCCGCCGACGGACGCGCCCGCCGACACCCCTGCCCCCACCGATACATCCGCGCCCGTCGCGCCCACCGCAACCGCCACAAACTTCAACCCCGAAGGCTATACCGCCCGCCAAATGGCAACCATGACCGCCGCCGCGCTGGGCATATTCACCCCAACGGCAGCGCCACCCGCCGACACCGCAACGCCGCGCCCGGCAGTCTCCGCCCCGCCGACCGCCACCCCTGCCGCGCCGCCGACAGCAACCCTTCCGCCCCCTGCCCCGCCGCCACCCGCCAATACCGGCACATCGCCCACGGTGACGGAAAGCAGTATCACCATCAACACCGCAGATTATGAATCGGCTTTCGTTCCCACCGCGCCCGACGACCCGGTATATCCGTATCCCCGGCTCGACCATGCCCGCGTGGGTGCGCCATCCCCCAAAACATACCGTACCATCGTGCTGGAAAATCGTTACACGCAACTCACCATCCTGCCCGATTTGGGCGGACGCATTTACAAATGGATTGACAAAACCAGCGGGCGCAATCTTTTTTACCAAAATCCGGTCATCACCCCGACCCAATGGGGCAATCGCGGCTGGTGGCTGGCAACCGGCGGGATGGAATGGGCGCTCCCCACAGACGAACACGGCTTGAGCGAAGCCTCCCCGTGGGATTTCCAGACCTATCAGGATGGTGAAAATGCGGGCGTGGTGCTGCACAATTCCGAAGCCCGCACCGGGCTGGAAACCGAAATCATCGTCAGTCTGGATACCGAACACAACTACTTCACCGTCATCCCGCGTATTTTCAACCCGAATGCCGACCCCGTCAGCTATAAATTCTGGATTAATGGGATGTTCACCCTCGGCGCACCGACCCTCACACCGGGCATCGAGTTTGTCCTGCCCACCGATTCGGTCACGATACACAGCACCGGCGACCCCACCCTGCCCCAACCGGGCGAAACGATGAGCTGGTCGGTGTTCAATGGGCGTGATTTCAGCCGATATGACAACTGGACAAATTATCTCGGTGTGTTTGCCGCGCCGCAAGCCCGCCAAAACTTCATGGGGGCGTACAATCACAGTACCAATTTGGGCGTGGCGCGGGTTTTCCCCGCCGATTTGATGCCCGGCGCTAAAATTTTCGGCGTGGGCGACCTTGACCCCGCGCTGTGGACGAATGACGGCAGCCGGTATTTTGAACTGTGGGGCGGTCTCGCGCCCACGTTTTGGGATGAAAACACGCTCAACCCCGGCGATTGGGTGACGTGGCAGGAACGCTGGTACGCCGTGGGCGATATGGGCGGCTTCCGCTTCGCCAACGATGAAGCCGCGCTGAACCTCGGTTTGACCGCCGACTCGGTGCAGGTTGCCGCCATCAGCACCCATCCGCTGGCGGGCACACTGATTCTGGCGAGCAACGGCGCGGAGGTCACGCGCTGGGGCGTCTCCCTTTCCCCTGCCCAGCCCTTCCGGGGGAGTTTCTCCCCGCCGGTGAGCGACGTTTCCACCGCCAATTGGAGTCTCGCGCTGGTGGACACCGCCGGAAACACGCTTGCCACGCTCGGTGACGCGGTGACGGTTGCGAATGTTTCGCCGCCGCCCGCAGGCTCAACCCCCGTCCCGACATCGCCCGCCGCAACCCCACTCCCCCCCGCGACCCCCGCCGTGAACGATGGGTCGCTGGTGTGGGACCCGCGTCTGGACGAGTTGAACATCAAACTGACCCGCGCCCAACCAGAACCGGGCAAGCCGGTGTACCGGCTGGTGGCGGCGCGCTATTTGGATGAAAACGAATCGGACAATCTGCATCACATTTTCATGGAAGTGATTGACCCCTACGGACGGCGAATGCTCAATGTGCCGGTGGTGATGGCTTGGGCGGACGGGCAAGCCACCGCCGTCACCGAAGATAAACCGTCGCCGGAATATGCCGCCAACTTCCCGATGTACGACTATTTGGGGAAATATTCGGCGTATGTGGACGGCGCGCCCAGCGATATTGTGAGCGGGATGGGCTTGCCGGGACATCGCCACGTCAGCTTTTTACTGACCTTTCAACAGCAATACCCGTAATTATTATGGACAAAAAACCGAGTATCCTCATTGTTGATGATGCATACAGCATCCAACTTTACCTGTCGCAATTGCTCACCCGCGAGAATTTCACGGTGCTGATTGCCTCTACCGGCGAAGAAGCGATAGCAACGCTGCAAGCCTATCCCGATATTGATATGGTTTTGCTGGATATAAACCTACCGGCAACTTCGGGATTTTCCGTGCTGGAAAAAATTCGCGCCACGCCCCGCACCCGACACACGCGGGTCATCATGGTTACGGGGATGAACAACGAAGGGCAAATTGTGCGCGCCTTCCAAGCCGG
>JAJRSQ010000255.1 GCA_024278725.1 Chloroflexota bacterium | reverse complement strand
ACCCCCACGCCATACCCCGCCAATATTCAGGGCGTTAATTTTGTGGAAAATCCACCCGGCACGTTGTGGGCTTTCGGAAGTGTGACGAACCCGGGCAGTTCAACTCTCTCGGAGATGGTGGTGGAAGTGAACCTGTTTGACGCGGAAGGGAAACTATTGGCATCCAAGGCGGCGTTCACCGGGCTGGACGTGCTGCCGTCGGGGCAATCAGTACCGTTTGCCGTGCCATTCGACGAGCCGCCGTCATCCTTCGCGCAGTATCAAGTGGCAGTGGTCGCCGCCGTGCCGTTGCTGGGCAATACCCGCTATTATCTGGATTTAACGCCGATTGAAGTTTCGGCGGCGCAAATTGCCGAATCAACCTATCGCATCACGGGGCAGTTGGAGAATAGCGGTTCCGGCAACGCGGAAAGCATCAAATTGATGGTGGTGGCGTATGACGACACCGGAAAGATTGTCGCTCAGCGACAAGTGAAGCTCGATGTGGTGGTGTTGCGCAGCAAAGCCCGCACCCCGTTTGCGGTGGACATCACCATCCCCGATGCGACCGTGAGCCGCTATGAAGTTCAGGCACAGGGATTACAGTCTAAATAAGTGACTATACAGCCATCAGTGTGACAAATGTCATTGCGAGCGAAGCGAAGCAATCTCCGGGTTGAATAGTGGGGATTGCTTCAGCCCTACGGCTTCGCAATGACACCCCTGTATAGATACCTAAATAATATTGAGCCGGTTATGTTCAAATATCATCTGATAAGACTGATTTTCAAATTCATCTTCAAACTCATCGCTAAAATTGAAATCACCGGGCTGGAACGTTACCCGGAACGGGAACCGTTCATCATTGCCATCAATCATTTAACGCTGATTGACCCGGTGATTCTGCTGGCGATTCTGCCGCCGCGAAAAATCACTGTTTTCGTGGCAAAAAAGTGGGAACACAAATTTCTGGTGGGTTCGCTGGTGCGTGCGTTGGGCGGTATTTTCGTCCACCGGGGCGAAGTTGACCGCGCCGCCCTGCAAGCATCGCTGAAGGTGCTGCGGAGCGGCGGCATTCTGGGGCTTGCCCCCGAAGGGACGCGCAGCAGAACCGGCGGGCTTCAGCCCGCAAAGCCGGGTGTGGCATATTTAGCCACCAAAACCAACACCCCCATCCTTCCCATCGGCATTTCGGGGCATACCGACGCGCTTCAAAGGTTGCGCCGTTTCCGGCGGGTGAAAATTCGGGTGAACATTGGCGAGCTGATATATTTGCCGCCCGTTTCCGGCAAAGGGAAAACCGCACAATTGCAGGCATATGCCGACCGAGTGATGATTGCGCTTGCCCGATTGATTGACCCCGACCTGCGCGGCGTATATGCGCCGATGGTACATTCATCCAATTGATAATGGAAAGGATTATTTTATGACGAAACTCCCGATTATTGCTATTCCGTGCCACTACGGGCGCAGTTCAAATTACATCAAAGCGCCCATTAATGGACAGTACAACACCTATATTGATGCCGTGGTGGCTGCCGGCGGCACGCCGTTTTTGATTCCGTTGCAGGTGGATGACACTCAGTTGCGTGCGCTCTATGATTTGGCGGATGGGCTGCTGCTCACCGGCGGCGGCGATATTGACCCCGCCACTTATCATGAAATCCCCGACGATACGGTTTCCAATGTCCAGCCCGACCGTGACCGGGTGGAGATTACGCTGACCCGCTGGGCAATCGCCGAGAAAAAGCCGGTGTTGGGCATCTGCCGGGGCTTTCAGGTGATGACGGTTGCCGCCGGTGGTTCGCTGCACCAGAATATCGCTACGCAGGTTCCGCAAGCAAACCGGCATGATTACCTGCCCGTAAAAGGGGATTGGCCCCGCAACTATCGCGCCCATCAGGTTTCACTCAACCCCGATTCGCAATTGGCGAAAATTACGGGGAAAAATGCCTGCGTGGTGAACAGTCTGCACCATCAGGGATTGAAAACCATTAATAACCGGTTTCAAATTGTGGGGTATGCGGAAGATGGGCTGCCGGAAGCCATTGAATTGCCGGAAAACCCGTTTTGCATCGGGGTGCAGTGGCATCCGGAAGAATTGGTGACCGATGACCCCGCGCGCCGTCTCTTCGCGGCGTTTGTGGATGCCTGCCGGCACAATGGCGACCATGAGCGCGGAAAATAATCGTCCGATTGGGGTGTTCGATTCCGGCGTGGGCGGGCTGACCGTCTGGCGGCAAATTGCGGCGCTGTTGCCGAATGAAAGCACGCTGTATGTGGCGGATAGCATCAATTGCCCGTATGGACCCAAATCCGCGCGGGAGATTGAGACGCTGGCAACGGGCATCACCGAGTTTCTGCTGGCGGAAGGGGCGAAGGCGATTGTGGTGGCGTGCAATACCGCCAGCGCGGCGGCGCTCTCCGCATTGCGGGCAAAATTCGATGTGCCGTTCATCGGGATGGAGCCTGCCGTCAAACCGGCGGCGCGAGCCACGCGCACCGGGCACGTGGGGGTGCTGGCAACAACCGGCACACTGCGCGGCGAGCTGTTTCATCACACCCGCGAAACATACGCCAATCATGTGACGGTACACACGCAAGTGGCGCACGGGCTGGTGGACGCGGTGGAGCGCGGCGCGCTTTCCGGTGCGGAAACGGATGCGTTGCTGGCGGAATATCTTTCGCCGCTGGTTGCCGCCCGGGTTGACCAAATTGTGCTGGGTTGCACGCATTATCCGTTTCTGATGCCGCAGATGCGTCGTTTTTTGGGGGACGGCATCACGCTGATTGACCCGGCGGAAGCGGTGGCGCGGCAGGTTCGGCGGGTGTTGGATGCCCGTTCCGCGCGGGCGGACGGCGCATCGGTGAGGCATCGGTTTTTTTCCACCGGCAATACCGCGTCGATGCAAACATTATTGGCGCACATCGCCGTTCCCAATGCGGTCATCGCGCCGTTGCAGTGGGATGGAAACATTTTGCGCCGGCAATAAAAAATCCTCCCCCGAAATTGAGGGAGGATTGTAACTGTACAGGGGTTGATTGGATTTTCACCTTTCCCCCTGCTCCTCCCCTTTTGGTGGTGGTTCAAATTGTCTGACGGGATACGCAAGTGTCATTGCGAGGCGTGTAACGCCGACCTGTGCCCCGGCGGGGGTAAGCAATCTCCACGCGTCAATGACGGAGATTGCTTCGCTGCGCTCGCAATGACAACCGGTTATCTTTCAAAAAATACCACCACCCCCCTTTTTAGGGGGAGGGTTGGGGCGTGGGTCATGCCCGACAGTTATTTCATCTCTTTCAGCAAAGGCACGTACAACTCGGTGGAATAATCTTTGAGCATCCGGGTCATGCTGAATTGCGGCGCCACGGTTCTGATGGCTTCGCGCATCATCGCCGTCCATCCTTCGGGGATGCCCACATCGTTGCGGTCGTAAAAACGCGGCACAACCTCATTTTCCAGCAATTCATACAAATAGTTGGCATCGCGGTGGTCATCGGATTCTTCATCCGTGCCGATGACCCAGCCATTTTTACCGTTGTACGCTTCGGGCCACCAACCGTCGCTGATGCTGAGATTCGGAATTCCGTTCAAACCCGCTTTTTGCCCGCTGGTTCCGCTGGCTTCATGCGGGCGGCGCGGCGTGTTGAGCCACACATCCACCCCGGAAACCAGATAACGCGCCACATTGATGTCGTAATCTTCCACAAAAATAATGTGTCCCGCCAGACCGGCTTCAAAAGAGCGGTGATATACCTCGCGGATGAAATTTTTGCCCGGTTCATCGCGCGGGTGCGCTTTCCCGGCGAACACGAATTGCACGGGGCGTCCGGCGGTGTGGATGATGCGCTTCAGCCGTTCCGTGTCGGTGAAAAGGATGGTGGCGCGTTTGTAGGTGGCGAAGCGGCGGGCAAAGCCGATGGTGAGCGCATTGTTGTTCAAAAGCTGATAGGTGGCGTCCAACTGGCTTTTGTCCGCGCCCAGCCGAGCCAATCGGGCGCGGGTGCGCATCCGCACGAAGTTGAGCATTTTTGCCCGCAATCGGTTGCGTACATCCCACAACTCGGCATCGGAAAGCTGGTCGAGCGCATCCCACATGGCGGTATCGTCGATGTGCAGCACCCAATCTTTGCCCAAGAGCCGGTCGAAAATCGCTTTCATTTCCGGTGCGAGCCAACTTTCGGTGTGGATGCCGTTGGTCACATAGCTGATGGGGGTATCTTGGATGCTCCCTTCGGGCCAGAGCCAGTGCCACATTTGGCGCGAAACTTCGCCGTGCAGTTTGCTCACCCCGTTCCGTTTGTTCGAGAAGCGCATGCCCAGCACGGTCATACTGAATGTGGGACCCCAACTCTGGTCATGGCGCGCCATTTCCAAAAATTCATCTTTGGAGATGTTCATTGAGTCCCAGAATCCATCGAAGAATTTTTCCATCATTGGGAAGGGGAAGGCATCATGTCCGGCGGGGACGGGGGTGTGGGTGGTGAAGACGGATGTTTTGCGCACCAAATCGGTGGCTTCTTCAAAGGATTTTCCGGCGGCGACATATTCCCGGATGCGTTCCAGCACCAAAAACGCGGAGTGCCCCTCATTCATATGGTAAATGGTGGGGAGGTGTCCCAATTTGCGTAGCGCGCGCACGCCGCCAATGCCGAGTACCATCTCCTGCGCGAGCCGCATCTCTTGGTCGCCGCCGTACAGCCGCGCCGAAAGTTCGCGGTCGGCGGGGGCGTTGGGGTGGATGTCGGTGTCCATCAGATACAGGGAGACGTTCCCCACCTGAATGCGCCATACTTTGGCGTACACCGTTCGCCCCGGCAACCCGACGGCGACCACAACTTCTTTGCCTTTGGCATCATACGCGGGCAGCGCGGGCACTTCGGTGAAGCGCACTTTTTGGTATATCGCTTCCTGTGAGCCATCGGCGGTGATGACCTGTTTGAAATAGCCCTGCGGATACAAAAATCCCACGCCGACCAGCGGCACGCCCAAGTCACTCGCTTCTTTGGTGTGGTCACCGGAGAGGATACCCAAGCCGCCGGAGTAGATGGGCAGACTTTCATGCAATCCGAATTCTGCGGAAAAATAGGCGATTTGCTTCGATTTTTCATCGGGGAATTGCCGGTGGAACCACGTTTTATCGAAAACCTGATAAGCGTCAAAATCGGCGAGCACGGCATGGTATGCCCGCAAAAACTCGCCATCCTGCGCGGCGGCATCCAAATCCGATTGCCGGACTTCCCGCAGGAATTTCACCGGATTGTGGTAGATTTCTTCCCACAGGTCGGCATCAATCTTTTGGAACAGTGCGCATGCTTCCGGATGCCAACTCCACCATAAATTGTATGCCAGTTCCAGCAATCGTCGAATGCGTTGGGGCAACGGGGTAAACCCGGCTGCCAATTGGATGGTATCCATAAAACCTCCTTGAGCGTAGCCTTAAGCCAGCCACCAGCTATGAATTTAAACTTTATGTCGGGAAAGCATCGTTGCTTGTGCAACTGATTTTAAAGCAGAGCCGCCAAATCTACAAAAACGCGGGTCATTGTTGGAGAAATTGCGCCGGGGACGAGGGGGAATTCGGCGCGCATCGGTGGCTTCCGGTGTTGCGGCGAACGCCCTTTTTGGGTAAACTGTTGTATCGTAACAATCACCACCCGACGAAAAGGAGCCATTATGGATCGCGCCATTCCCGTTGCCAGCAATGAAGATATTGACCTGTACATGCGCACGTATTATTCGCTGTTGCGTTCCAGCGGCGAAGTGCAAGTCCGCTCGCTGGAAGAGAGCCATTCCGGCATGAACGCGAGTTTGCATCAGGGCGCAAACAGCGACGCCATTGATATTTCGGCGTTTGTGTACAGCGCGATGCGACTCCCCCCCTGCATCGACCGGACGCGATTGGTGCTGCTGGGGCAATCGGCGGAGGTATTTTCGCGGCGCGGATACCCCGACATTGAAACATGGTCGGTGGTGAAAGCGCGGGCGCGGCGGCGAAAAATGTTCTTCGACGGGCAGGAAACGCTGGCGGTTTTCATCAACAGTATTTCCGATGTGGACGATTTGGTGCCGATGCTCACCACGTTTCAGATTGAATGGAACAAGATGCACCTGAAATTCATTCAATACGGATTGACCCGCCGTGTCGAGCCGGAAGTGGCGGATTTTCAACAAGCGTTGGAATTAAACGATGCCGATTTCTCCAAATTGGAACATATGTGGGGCGAGACAACCATTGAGCAGTTGACAAACATCGCTCGCGCGGAAAAACGGTTCGCCCTGAAAATGCTCGCCGGGTCCCGCACCGACTATCGGCGGGCGATACAGGGTTGGTGGAACCACGCCATGCGGGCGTGCGCCGTCCCCAATGTGCATGACCGCCCGGTCTATTTTGTGTCGTCGAATATGCATGCGCTGCCCAATCTGCTCGGTGGCTATGCTCATTGCATCGAAGCGGAGCTGCTCGATTTTCTGCACACGGACAACCCGGAAGGGTTGGTGGCGGAATATGAACGCCTCACCCCTGCGCGGCAGTGGGGGCAACAGGAAAATCTGCTCTACTATCTTTTGCGGGAATATATGGCAGATAGCAAAGGGGCATCACACATCACAGAGAAAATCGCCCATGAGGAAACTTACGGGATTCACAGCGTGTACCGCCCGTTCAACCTTGATGTGGGGGTGCAGGTGGTGGAACTCGCCAAACTCGACCCCGCGCATTTCGACGCGCGCCTGCACGATGTGCCCAACGCCGATTGGGCGCGGCTCAAAGACTCCGATGCGCTGATTGTGAATATTGATTATCCGTTGGGCATGGCGGCGTATGAAATTCTGGCGCACATTTCCGCCGATGTGGGCGCGCTGAAAGGGGTGTATGTTTTGGGCAAAGCCGCCACGCTCAATGGGCGGGTCGGAGATGTGATGATTCCCAACGTGGTGCATGATGAACATTCGCGGAACACCTATCTGTTCAACAATTGTTTCTGCGCGGGCGATGTTGCGCCCTATTTGAGTTTCGGCACGGTGCTGGATAATCAAAAAGCGGTGACGGTGCGCGGTACGTTTTTACAGAATCGCCAATTTATGCATGTATTTTACAAAGAGGGATATACCGATATTGAGATGGAAGCGGGTCCGTATCTCAGCGCGATGTACGAAAATATCTCGCCCAAACGCTACCCGGTGAATGAAATTGTGAAGGTATATGCCGACCAGCCGTATGATTTGGGGGTACTGCACTACGTTTCAGATACCCCGTACAGCAAGCGGCAATCGCTGCTGTCCAAAAGTCTGCTCTATTTCGGGATGGACTCATCCTACGCCACCGCGGTTGCTATTTTGCAGCGCATTCTGGCGTTGGAAACGGGCGTTATAACCAGCTGAGGATGCCCTGCCACACCTGATACACCCCAAACAGCGCCAGCACCACCGCCGAAACTTGCGCCAGCCCGCGCGTCGCCCGGTCGCCGAGATTCCGCGCGGTGGCAAACAGCACAATCAGCACCGCCGAGCCGCCGATGAGCATGCTGTAAAATCCCCCCATAAAACTGACCCCCTGCACGGGCGATTGTCGCCAGCCCGCCAGTAAAATCGGTCCTCCCACCAAACTCCAAAAAATATACGGATTGGGGTTCAGCAGATTCATCATCGCCGCTTTCCACACACTCTGATTGGCAAAACGAGTGTCCGCTTCGGCGGCGGCGGTTTCTGCGCGCACCGCTTTCCACGTTCCCCATGCCAGAAACAAAATGAACCCGCCGCCAATCACCCGCAACGCCGAGAGAAACCCGTCCGGGGTTTGGGTCAGCACCAGCAGCACCAGCGACACAATGGGGACGTCGCTGAGCAGGGGCGCGAAAGCCGCCGGCAGGGTGCGTTTCCACCCGTTTTGCAGCGATTCCGCCAGCAGAAACGTTTGCAGCGGTCCGGGGCTGACTGCCGCATAAAATCCAAATGAAAGTCCGGTGAACAGATAGCCGAGCATGATTTCTCCACAAGGTAAGATGGCAAATCATCACATAAATTTGCCGCGATGGCAAATTGACGCACGTTGTTTTCTGGCGAATGCGCCAATTTGCCGATTGTCAGTCTGCGCCGGTTTGATTATACTGGGGGCTGACAAACATCGAAAAGGATATTCCCCATGAAAATCGCCATTTTTGCCGATGTGCATGGCAATTTGCCCGCCCTGCATGCGGTGCTGGAAGATATTGACCGCCAAAACGTGGATGCCGTCGTTTGCGCGGGGGATGCCGTCAACCCTTTGCCCGCTTCGGTGGCGGTGTGGAAGCTGCTGGCAGAAAAAAATATCCCCATCGTGCGCGGGAATCATGAAGATTATTTGCTGGCGTATCACCACCCCAACGGAAACACCATCCTGCGGAACAGCGTGCAATTTATGCCGGTACAGTATGCCGCGCGACTTTTCTCCCCTGCCGAAATTGCCGAAATTGCTGCCCTGCCGCTCACGCACGCCGTTTCCGCTCCCGGTGGGGATGATGTGCTGGTATGCCACGCTTCGCCGGCTGACCCCGCACGCAGTTTTTCGGCGGGCATTGATGATGAAATGGCGGCGGAATTGCGTCGCACGCCCGCCAAAACCATCGCCGGGGGGCATGTACACATGCAGTGGCAAATGCGCTGGGAAGATAAATTTCTGGTGCTGACGGGGAGCGCGGGGCAACCCTTCGGCGAAAATACCGATGCCCAATATCTGATGCTCTCCCATTGGGGGGGGCGCTGGCACGCCCGGCACTGCACCGTGCGCTACAGCCTCGCGGATACGTTGCGGATGATTGCGGACAGCGATTTTCTGTTCGACGGGGGTCCCATCGCGTGGCTCACGCTGGATGAGTTGTTGACCGCCGAACTGCGGATGGTGCCCTTTCTGCGAAAATTCTGCCCCACTCCGCGCCCGTCCACCCTGCCGGAATGGGCGGCATGGGTGCGCCGCTATCTGGAAGCCATCGGGCGCTGGGATGCGCTGCTGCCGTACCTCAGCGAGGCGTATTTTTCGATTGAAAGTGAGCGGGTGAGCCGGTGAGCCGGTGAGAAAGTGTGCGTCTTCCTTTTTGCGCACCTGCACACTTTCTCACTTTCTCGCTTTCTCGTTTTTTCACTCATCGGAAAATCAGCGGCAGAAAAACTTTGTTCACCCCGCCCCATTGACGCCCCGCGCTGACTTCATCCAAACAGAAGGTGGTTGGTGTGCCGCCGTTTTGCGTCACCGTGAACCGCACGCCGATGTCGCCGGAATAGAGTTCCGGCTGCGGCAGTAAAAATGTGCCGGTGCCGCCGCCGAAATTCCCCGTGCCACTGGTGGGGGTGATTTGCATGGTCATCGGCAGGGAGGCGAATTGCCAGCCCGCCGTATCCTGCCCGAAAACCAACGGCGTGGTGACGGTGAACGGGTCGGGGGCGATGATTTCCGCCGTCAGCGAGTCGTTGCCGTCCCCCTGCGCCCGTACCCAAAATGATAGCGTGGGGCGGTACATATCGGTGACGATGGCGGTGGCGGTCAGTGCGCCGCTTTCGGAGATGCACAGACTCGCGCTTCCCGCGCGGGGGGCGGTGGTGTCGAATGATGGCGCGGCGAGGGTGTGCGTCCATCCGGTCAGCGCGCCCTCAAAATCGCCATTGGGGATGAAGTTGTCCGGCGGGCGCAGGCTCAGCGTGATAGCGCCCGTGCCCGTGTCCGGCACATCCACCCAAACGGGCGAAGGGGTGTTCCAGCCGGTTGGGGTGGCGGCGGTAATGCCGAATGTTCCCACGCCGGTGTGCAGGCTGAACGCACCGCCCGCGCCGCTGGTGGTTTGGGTCAGCGCGCCGCTCACGGCAACCGTCGCGCCGGCGGTGGTGCCGGCAGTGTTGTCGAACACCACGCCGTTCAAAATGCCGCCGGGGGTTAGTTGTGCTTCTGCCCACGGTCCGGCTACTTCCATATTGGAGCAGCCATCCTCTTCATGCCATATGCGTGCCCGCACAATGTACGTTTCGCCGGAAGTGATGGGGAATGTGGCATCGGTGGCTGTTGGCGGGGAACTGCCATCGAGGACATCAAAAATTTGTATATCCGTCCATGTGCTATCCGTTGTTTTTTTGTATTGAGCTTCATACGCAAAAAGATGGAACCCGGCACGTGGGGAACCGCTCCATACGGCTTGTGCCAAAGAATCGCTCAATCGTGTCACGTTCACGGAAACCGTGGGGGCAATATCCAAAAATGCTTTGTCTACCCAAACTTGATTGATGGATACGCCATCTGTGACATCTTCAATACTGCGAACACGAATGAATACTGTGGCGCTGGATGATTGCGCCGTGAAACCAACACTGGGGAAAAACCAACTGTATTTTTGCCCATTGTAGAAAACAGCATGCGGCTCTTCCGGGCTCCATTCCACCGTTGGTGCAGATGGATCTGTTCCGCCGGTAGGGTCAACCCCCACGCTGCGGAACATTTTGCCGGTAGCCGGGTCGGTGCGGTTGGTGGTATAAAATGCCGGGGCAATCCCCGCCGAAAAGCCGTAAGTTTCGCCAGGTGTCAATCCTGAAACTGTCTGAAAAATACCTGCGTCAAAGGCTTTCGCTGATACCCACGATTGCGCTTCACCATCCAAACTCTCGGTGAAGGGTGAGCCGCCATATAGACACGCTGCCAATTGCCCCCAACGGCTGGCGCTGAAAAACCGAAGTCGGTCGGTAGCAACAATTTCAAACCCGTCCCAACCGTCTGCTACTTCAGTGACATAGGTGGTGCCGCCACAGCTTTTGTTTGTTCCTGTTCCGAAATAGGTGTGGAACGGCGCATTAATATCGCCATTCGTCAGCATATTCGCCGCGAAGATAACGCCCGCACTCAAAATTAATATTGCAAAAATGATGCCAAATCCTGAAAAAATTTGTCGCTTGCGCACAAAAATAAGTCCTCCATTGTATTTGATGCGGTAAGGATACCACAGCCTGCAAGCAGTCGGCAAGAAAATTTTTGTTTACCGCTCACGGTTTTCCCCGAAATAAATTTCAGAACGATGGTTTTTTCGCGCAATTGACGCTATAATACGCCGACGTATAAAAACACAACATCCATGCAAAAGTGAGACCAGAATAATATGGCGGTATATGTACAACTTCAGGAAACGGACATTCAGACAATTACCGGTGCATACGGTTTGCGGGTCAGCCGTTTTGAGCCGATTGAAGCCGGGGCGTCGAATTCAAATTATTTACTGCACACCCCACAAGGGCGTTATATCCTGACGATTTTTGAGGATGCAAACGCGGATTATGTCGCCGGATTGGGGGAGTTGCTGTTGTTTCTGGCTCGGTATGATTTTCCGACAACGCGATTGCTGTCGCCCCTCAACGGCGGAACAAAGACCGTGTATAACGGCAAGCCGGTGATGGTGAAGACATACATCGCCGGAGAAGTATTTCAAAACCCGGATGAAGCGATGTTGCGGCAAGTTGGCGCGGCAATGGCGAGCCTGCATCAAATCCCTGTGCCGAATTTCTTTCCCGGTAGATTGCCCTACGGCGCGGAACCTTTCCCGGCGGTGGTTGGCGCAAAGATTGACCCGGCGTATGAACGCTGGATAGCTGAACGCTTGCCCGCCCTTGAGCGCCGGATGCCCAAAAACTTGCCCGACGGGTTGATTCACGGCGATATATTTTTCGACAATGTTCTGTTTGAGGGGGCACGGTTGACCGCCATCATTGATTTTGAATGCGCCATCCATCATTCCCTGATATTTGATGTGGCAATGGGAATTGTCGGCATGGGCGGAAACGCGAACCACCCGCTCGATGGTGCGCGGGCGCTGGTGGACGGGTATCAACAAGTTCGGAAATTGGAGGACGGCGAAAAAGAGGCATTGCAATTATTCGTCGAATATGCAGCGGCAACCGTATCCTGCTGGCGTTTCTGGAAATATCATATCGACGCAACCATTGCGGAAAAAGCGGATATGCACCGCCCAATGGCAAAAATCGCGACGGAAATCAGCGCGATTCCGCCCGCGACGTTTTCGGAAATAGTTTTTGGGTAGCGGTCTTTTCCGCCACAAAAAAAGCCCGACACGTTTGTGCCGGGCTTTCATTCAAAAAACCATCACGCCATATTTTCCGCCACAATTTGGGCGATGTCTTTCACGTCCAGTTTTTCGCCCGCCGCGCGGTTGGCATCGGTGAGCATTTGGTTGCAGAAGGGGCACCCCACCGCGACGGTGCTCGCGCCGGTGGCGAGGGCTTCGGCGTAACGGGTCTCGTTCACCGCCGCCGAGCCTTCCTCTTCCTCTTTCCACATCTGCGCGCCCCCCGCGCCACAACAGAAAGACAGATTGCGGTTGTTTTCCATCTCCGGCACGGTGGCGCTGAATTGCGTCAGCACATTGCGCGGCGCATCGTACACGCCATTGTGCCGCCCCAAATAGCAGGGGTCGTGGAAGGTCACGGCATCGAGCTTGTGCCCGTCCAATCGGATTTTACCGCTTCCCACCAGCTCATTAATGAATTCGGTGTGGTGGATAACCTCATATTCACCGCCGAATTGCGGATATTCGTTTTTGATGGTGTGCAGACAGTGCGGGCAGGTGGCGATGATTTTTTTCACGCCCGCGCCGTTCAGCGTTTCGATGTT
>JAJRSQ010000254.1 GCA_024278725.1 Chloroflexota bacterium | reverse complement strand
GACGGACCACCGTACTCCGCCGAAAGAATCTATCTGGCAATGCAGGAAGCGGGCGTGGTCTCGTAACCCGGTTGATGTGGATATTGAATCAAGATTAATGCAAAAAAATGTAAGGGCACGGTGTACCGTGCCCTTACGGAATCAGCGCAAAAAATTTCAGGACAATTCTTATGACCCGAACCTTCAAAAACATCGAAACGAAACTCATCCACACCGGGGAAATGCACCCGCGACCGGCGGGCGCCATCAACCTGCCGATTTTCCAATCCTCCACATTTGAAAGCGACCCCGATAACCGCGATTACGGCGCGCAACGATATATGCGCCTCAGCAACACGCCGAATCACACCGTCCTCCACGCCAAACTCGCCGCGCTGGAAAACGCTGAAGCCGCGCTGGTTGCCGCCAGCGGGATGGCTGCCATCTCCACCGCTCTGCTGACGGTACTTTCCGCAGGCGACCATCTGCTGGCGTTGGGCGGCGCATACGGCGGCACGCACTCATTCATCACCCACGATTTGCCGACCTTCGGCATTTCCTTCGATTTCATTGACGGCAATGCCCCCGAAACATGGGCGGCGTTGCTGCGCCCGAACACCAAAGCCATCATCACGGAAAGCATCACCAACCCGCTGCTACAAGTCCCGGATTTGGAAGCGGTAGTCGCCTTCGCCCAACAACACGGCTTGGTGTCGCTCATCGACAACACCTTCCCCTCGCCGGTGAATTTCCGTCCGCCGGAATGGGGCTTCGACCTGTCTCTGCACAGCGCCACCAAATACCTCAACGGTCATTCCGACATTGTGGCGGGGGCAATCATCGGGAAAAAATCGCTGGTGAAAAAAATCCACGCAAAGCTGAACCATCTGGGCGGCTCGCTGGATACTCACGCCTGCTATCTACTCTATCGCGGCATGAAAACGCTCAGCGTGCGGATGCGACATCACAACGAAAGCACGCCGAAAATCGCGGAATTTCTGGCGGCACACCCGAAAATCAAAAAGGTGAATTATCCGGGATTGGAAAGCCATCCGCACCATGAACGCGCCAAAAAACTCTTTGACGGCTTCGGCGGTATGCTCAGTTTTGAGGTGCAGGGCGGTACGGATGCCGCCGCCAAACTCGTTGAACGGGTGACACTGCCCGTCAGCGCGCCGAGCCTCGGCGGGGTGGAGACGCTCATCACCCGTCCGGCGACCACTTCGCACGCCGGGATGTCACCGGCGGAACGCGCCGCGCTCGGCATTTCAGACAGCCTCGTCCGCTATTCGGTCGGGCTGGAAGCCACAGAGGATTTGATTGCCGATTTGGAACAGGCTTTAGCCGGAATTTAATATCATCACATTGGAGGGATTATGGCTGAAAAGACACCCCGGTCACACCATGATTTACTGGATGAACTGGCAGCCCATCGCGCCAAAATTGAAGCGGGCGGCGGGGAAAAACGGGTGGACATCCAACACCGGAAAGGGAAATTGACCGCGCGCGAACGCCTCACTTTGTTGCTGGACAGCGGCAGTTTTCAGGAAGTGGATGCCTATATCACCCACCGGCACAGCGATTTCGGGATGGCGGAAAAACGTCATCCCGGCGACAGCGTCATCACCGGCTTCGGGAAAATTCACGGGCGGCGGGTGTGCGTTTACGCGCAGGATTTCACCGTGCTGGGCGGCTCATTTTCCGAAGTGCAGGGGCAGAAAGTTGCCAAAATTATGGATATGGCGATGGATGCGGGCGTGCCCGTCATCGGGTTAAATGACTCGGTGGGGGCGCGGATTCAAGAGGGGGTGTACAGCCTCGCCGCATACGCCGAGCTGTTTTGGCGCAACACCCAAGCCAGCGGCGTCATCCCCCAAATCAGCGTGATGCTCGGTCCGTGCGCGGGCGGCTCAGTTTATTCCCCCGGATTGACCGATTTTGTGCTGATGACGCGGGGAACCAGCCATATGTTCATCACCGGTCCGGAGGTCATCAAAACCGTGACCCGCGAAGAGGTGGATTTGGAGACGCTCGGCGGGGCGATGACCCACAGCGCGGTGAGCGGCGTTGCCCATTTCACGGCGGATGACGAACCGGCGACGCTGGAACTCACCCGAAAATTGCTGAGCTATCTCCCCTCCAACAACGCCGAACCCGCGCCCGCCGTCGAACCGACCGACCCAGCGTGGCGCACCGATGAAAGCCTGAACACCATCATCCCCACTGACCCCGGCACCGCCTATGATATGCGGGATGTCATCCGCACGGTGGCGGACAAAGACAGTTTTCTGGAAGTGCATGAACATTTTGCGGAAAACGCCATCGTGGGATTTGCCCGGCTGCACGGGCAGGTGGTCGGCATTGTGGCTCAACAACCGCTGGTGCTGGCGGGCGTCATCGATATTGATGCCTCGGACAAAATGGCGCGGTTCATCCGCTTCTGCGACGCCTTCAATATCCCGCTCATCACTTTTGTGGATTCGCCCGGCTTTTTGCCCGGCGTCAATCAGGAACACAGCGGCATCATCCGCCACGGGGCAAAAATTGTGTACGCTTATTCAGAAGCGACCGTCCCCAAATTAACCGTGGTGACGCGCAAAGCATACGGCGGGGCGTATATTGTGATGGCGAGCAAATACATCCGCACCGATATGGTGTATGCGTGGCCCACCGCCGAAATTGCGGTGATGGGCGCGGAAGGCGCGGTGAGTATTCTGCACCGGAAATCGCCGGCACAGGACGCGGAAGGCGCGGAACAGCGGGAAAAACTGGTGGCGGAATTTCAGGAAAAGTTCTCAAAACCCTATGCCGCCGCCGCCAGCGGGCACGTGGATGATGTCATCGCCCCCGCTGAAACACGCTCAAAATTGATTGCCGCCCTGGAATTGCTGCGCGACAAACAGGTTTCATCCCCCCCTAAAAAACACGGGAATATTCCCCTGTAACGGAGGTTCGCTTTGTCAGATTTATTGCAACAAGGATTAATTCTCAGCGCATTTGGTATGGGATTGACGTTTGCCGGATTGGGGTTGCTGGTGGTGCTGATGATTGTGCTGGGGCGGGTTTTCCGCACGCGGAAACTTGTGCCGGATTCCGTCCCCACCGACGCCCCGAAACCGGCATCGCTGGCGAGGGACACGCGCGATGAAGAAATCATCGCCGCCATTGCCACCGCGCTGACCTACTTGCGCGGATTGGATGTTTCGCAGGGGAATATCGGAACATCGCTGGAAAAAGGACACGGGCGTTGGTGGGAACGCGGTCTCATCCACAAACACCAATCCCGAATGAGATTTCGCGGAGGGAGACGATAACATGCAACCATCAGTCAATCGGCGGGTGAAAATCACCGTCAATGGCAAAGCATTTCTGGTTGAAGTGGGGGATTTGAACAAATCGCCCATCTCGGTAACGGTGAATGGGCAGCCCTATTTGGTCACCATCGCCGCGGACGATTTGGAGATTGTTCCGGCGGACAGTTCTGCCGCCACGCTGGAAGCCGCCACCCGCGAGACTGCCGCGCCGGAAAAAGCCCCGAAACCCACCGCTCCCGCCGGTCCGAAGGTGCTGGCGGTCAAAGCGCCGATGCCGGGCAACGTGCTGGGCATCCGGGTCAAACCGGGGGACAAAGTTTCCTTCAAGCAAACGCTCTGTTCGCTGGAAGCCATGAAAATGAAAAACGCCATCCGCTCACCCCGCGACGGGGTTATCGCCACGGTCAACATCACCGAAGGGCAAGCGGTCGCGCACGGCGACGTTTTGTTCACCTTTCAATAAGGAGGCGTAATGGATTTCAGCCACTTGATAGACGTATTGCAAGCCCCTTTGTTGCTCAACTGGAAAATGGTGGTGATGATGACCGTGGGTGGCGTACTGATTTACCTCGCCATCGCCAAAGATTATGAGCCGGTGCTGTTGCTGCCGATTGGGTTCGGAGCAATTCTGACCAACCTGCCCCTCACCGGCATCACGGGGGAACACGGCTTCCTGGGTATCATGTACAAAGCCGGTATCGAAACGGAATTATTCCCGCTGCTCATTTTCATCGGCGTGGGAGCCATGACCGACTTCGGTCCCTTGCTGGAAAAT
>JAJRSQ010000253.1 GCA_024278725.1 Chloroflexota bacterium | reverse complement strand
GGGCATACACCCGCACATTGCTGAGCAGCGCGCCCCATTCCGGCACGTCGGAATAATGGTACGGTGGCAAATCAATCTGCAATTCGGCGAAGGCGCCCCCGCCGATGAAAATGCCGATGAAGCCCAATTCGCCCAGCAGCATGAGCACCGCGCCCATCTCCAGCGAGGCGATGGAAATGAGCGGCGAAATGAGATTCGGCAGGACGTGATTCCGTAAAATCCCCGGCGTGCGCAGACCCACCGCCACCGCGCTTTCGATGAACGGTTTGGGGCGCAGCGCCATCACTTCGCCGCGCACAAATTGCATAACTTCCCCCCAGCCGACGAATCCCAGGGCGATGATGAAGGGTTGCATACCCTGCCGGATGCCGAGGGCGAGAATCAGAATCATTGCCAGCAAAAGGGTGGGGAAAGCGGCGATGATTTCCGCCAGCGATAATATGCTGCGGTCGAACCATGAGCCGTTGAACCAGCCCGCCAGCGCGCCCAGCACCGCGCCAATCAGCACCCGGGTGAGCATAATCAGCCCGGCGAGGATGAGCGTCTGCTGTGCGCCCGCCAGCACCAGACTCATCATATCGCGCCCCAAAACGTCCGTCCCCCACGGGAAGGTTTCATCGGGGGCGAAGGGAGGCACTTCCATTTTCCCGTCGGTGATGGTGAGTCCGAGGGTGGTGTACGGGCTGTGCGGCGACCACAACGGACCGAAGACCAGCACAATCAACAGCCCCAGTACCAGCAACCCGCCGACGGCGAAGGGGAAGTTGCCCACTGTGCCGCGCCAGAGGGTGCGCCGCCGTTCTGCCGCCGCGCCATCGGGTTCATCTGCGCGAGAGACGGCGGGACGCTGCTGTTTTTTCAGCACCGCTTTGATGGGGTTGGGGGCGGGGGAAGAATCGGTGCGTTCCCGTTTCATCCGGCGCGAGAGGGGATTGTCGGCGAGGATGATGGGGATGTCTGCCAGAAATGTTTTCAGGCTGAATTGACTCCCGCCGCGCCGGGTGCGGGTCATCGCGCCGCGCAGTCGGGGGTCGATGAGGCGGTACATGCCTTCCAGAAAAAGGTTGACCAGAATGAAGACGATGCCCAAGCTGAGCGTCAGCGCCACCGTGAGATTATCATCCTTTTGGGAGATGGTTTTGAGCAGCACGAAACCCAGCCCCGTCCAGCCGAAGAAAAATTCGACCACGGGCAAACTGCTGAGCGAAAATCGGAGGGATAAGCCGACGGTGGTCAGCACGGGGATGGCGGCATTGCGCACCACATGCCGGGTCAGCACGGTGATGCCGCGCAGCCCTTTGGCGTGCGCCACCCGCACAAAATCCTGCGTCAGGATGTCGCTGATGGACAGGAAGGTGATGCGGGTGATTTGCGCCACCGGACGCGCCGCCAGCACCAGCGCGGGCAAAATCAGGTGTTTATCCCACCCGAAACCGCCCATCGGCAGCAGGGGCGAGCCCATGGTGCGCGTCCATTTTATCAGCAGCATTTGCAGGAGCAGGGCGGCGAAAAAACTGGGGATGGACACCCCCACGATGGAGAGCACAATCAGCGCCAGCGACCAGCCGGAGCGGCGACGGTATGCCGCCAGCAGTCCCAGCGTCACGCCGATGAAGGTAGCTATCAGCAGGGAAACGCCCAGCAACCCGAAACTTTTCACCAGCAAATCGGGGACAACTTGAACGACCGGGCTGGGCAGTCCGGTGAAAACGCCCGCCTGCGTCAAGCCCAAATCGCCCCGGAAAAGTCGCGCCAGATAGCTGCCGGTTTTCAGCACTGCCTGCCCCAGCGATTGCGCGAATGGGACGCCGCGCGCCATATCCAGCCCCAAATGGCTCAGATAGATGATGCTGAGGAGTACCAACGCGCCGAAGCCGAGTTTTTGCCCCAGAAATGCGAGAATGCCCATCAGGGGAGCGGGGGAGCGGGCAGAAGTGGGTTTTGCAGGTGCAGACATAACGTCTCCGATGGATGTGATAGTTGGTTTTTAGCTATCAGCTATCAGCGGTCAGCTATCAAACTGATTACCGAACGCTGAAAACTGACCGCTGAAAGCTAAAAGCTGAACGCTACTTTACAATTTCCGCCGCGAACGATTCGCCTGCGCCGCGCCAGTCCAGCCCGAGGATGTCGGCGGCGGTGGCGGCGAGGTCGGAGAAGCTGGGGCGGGTGTCGAAATTTGTGCCGGGGCGGATGGAGGCGCCCGCGATGAGCAGCGGCACGCGCTCGCGGGAGTGGTCGGTGCTGGGTGTGGTGGGGTCGTTGCCGTGGTCGGCGGTGATGAACAGCACATCGCCGGGACGGAGCGCGTCCAGAATTTCGGGCAACCGGCGGTCGAAGGCTTCCAGCGCGTCGGCATATCCGCGCGGGTTGTTCCGATGTCCGTACAGGGCATCAAAATCCACCAGATTGGTGAAGATGAGACCGGGGGCGCCCTGTTTGATGAAGGCGATGGTGCCGTCCACGCCCGCCATATTGTTGCCGGTGTGGTTGCTCCGGGTGATGCCGCGATGCGCGAAAATATCTTCGATTTTGCCCACCGCCATCACTGCCAGCCCGGCGGCTTTGGTCACATCCAGCAGGGTGTCGCCCGGCGGGGTCAGGCTGAAGTCGCGGCGCTCTTCCGTGCGGGTGAAGTTCCCCTGCTCGCCGATGAAGGGGCGTGCAATCACCCGCCCGACGGCGTGCTCGCCGCGCAGAATTTCGCGGGCAATTTCGCATTGCCGGTACAATTCTGCCAGCGGGATGATGTCGGTATGCACCGCAATCTGGAATACGCTGTCGGCGGAGGTGTACACAATCGGTTTGCCGGTGCGCATGTGTTCTTCGCCCAATTCTTTGATGATTTCGGTGCCGGAAGCGGGATAATTGCCCAGCGTCTCCCGTCCGATGCGCCGTTCAAATTCCGCCATCACGTCGGCGGGGAAGCCGTCGGGGTAGGTGGGGAAGGCTTGCATCAACGGGACGCCGCTCATTTCCCAATGCCCGGTGGTGGTATCTTTGCCGGCGCTGACTTCCGTTAATCGCCCGTATGCGCCGAGGGTGTCCGCCGTGGGGGGGACGCCCTGAATCTCGGTGAGGTTGCCCAGCCCCATTTTGCCCAGATGCGGCAGGTTCAGCCCGCCCACCGCACGCGCAATGTTCCCCAGCGTGTTCGAGCCTTCATCGCCATAGGCGGCGGCGTCGGGGGCGTCGCCGCATCCCACGCTATCCAATACAATTATGATTACCCGATTGGTTGATGTCATTATGAGAATCCGCATTTTCAAATAGTTTAATTCGATTATAGCACGGGAAATAAAAAAACCGAAAGCCCCCGCCGGAACAGGGCTGTTGCAAAGTCGCTTGACAAACAATACTTTGCGCAGGAAATGTAGGGGCACGCTGCAGCGTGCCCCTACAACGCCACCGATTTTCGTTAAAACCGGAAGAAAATGCGTAAGAGCGGCTCGCAAATCGCCCCT
>JAJRSQ010000252.1 GCA_024278725.1 Chloroflexota bacterium | reverse complement strand
CGAAACGAGCCGAGGCTGAAAACCGGCGTGCCGGTCGGTGTTGCCGTTGGGGTGGGGATGGATGTCGCCGTCGGAACGGGTGTGGCGGTGGGTGTGGTGGTGGGTGTGGGGATTGGGACAGGGGTAGGGGTAGGGATAGCGGTCGGCGTCAGTGTTGCCGTGGGCGGGATGGGCGTCGCGGAGGGCGTCAGAGTCGCGGTTGGGGTCAGGGTGGCGGTGGCAGTGGGCGTCAGAGTCGCCGTCGGGGTCAGGGTGGCGGTGACGGTCGGCGTCAGAGTCGCGGTTGGGGTCAAAGTGGCGGTGGGGGTCGGGGTCAGCGTCGCGGTTGGCGGAACAGTGGTCGCCGTCGGGGTCAGGGTGGCGGTGGCGGTCGGCGTCAGAGTCGCGGTTGGGGTCAAAGTGGCGGTGGCGGTGGGTGTCAGAGTCGCGGTTGGGGTCAGGGTGGCGGTGGCGGTGGGTGTCGCCGTTGGCGGAACGGTGGTCGCCGTCGGCACGGGGGTCGCGGTTGGAAAAACGCTTGTGCCGCCAAAATACGGGTCTTTCGCCCAATAGACATTCGATGCCGGCAACGGCGAGCCGGTATTGGTCGCCACATCGAGCCAGAACCAACTGATGCCCAGCGTTTCGGCATCATCGGTGGTTTGCATGGTGGTGGCTTCCCCCAAATTACCGATTTCGGTATCGATGGTCGGGTAAGCGTCGCGCAAACGCTGCACGTCCGAAAGCTGGTAACTCCAATACATATGAACGCTGATGACATCCTTCGTCCAATCGGCGTTGATGTTGGGGGTATAGGCGAGCATATTGTCGATATTGTTGGTGTATGCGTTTTCCATGCTCCAGAAAACCAACGGCGTGTTCGGGGCATCGGCGCGGATGCGCTGGCGCATCCGTTCTTCAAACCCCGCCAGCCCCAAACTTGCACCGCTCGGCTCATTGGCAATTTCATAAACCACATGCGTGCGGTCTTTATACCGAGGCGCAATCACCGACCACCATGCCGTGGCATCGGTTTCATCCCGTCCCCCCACCGGATGGTAATCAATAATGATGTAAAAACCGTTTTCAGAAGCGCGATCCACCCATTCATCAATATCGGGGATGCTCTGCGCGGCAGTGGGCAAATTGCATGATGTGCCGCACCCGCCCGGATAATTTTGCGGCGGGCGATACAGAATCAACCGGATGGCATTCAAATGGTAATTATCGCGCAAGTTTGCCCACCATGCGGGGTTATTGCGCGAAACGCTGTCGTCCGCGCGGGGACTTTCGCCGCGCAAAAGGACATTCGTGTCGGTGAGCATCGTTTTATTGCCCACATGCGGGCGGGCGCGGTCGGTGGGCAGGGAAGGGGAAACGGCT
This sequence comes from Chloroflexota bacterium, assembly GCA_024278725.1. Taxonomy (GTDB): domain Bacteria; phylum Chloroflexota; class Anaerolineae; order 4572-78; family 4572-78; genus JANTHQ01. Next base: position 5,743 of record JAJRSQ010000252.1, on the reverse strand, counting down.
TGCGTCTGCCTTTTTTCAATCCCGATGGGGATGTCAGCGCGTGCAGGATGGGGCGACGCAAAAAGCATCATCACCACAATGGTCATCAATTTGAGAAAAAAAAGCCTGCCACACCAAAACTTTTCCACCGAACAAATCCTTTATTGTGAAATGAATGCGGGATAAGGTTATTGTACGGCAAATTAATTTGAAACGCACTAACTTTTTGCCCCGACGGGGAAATTTTAAGGTTGAGGCAATTTATGGGGATGGCAATACGCGCGCGCCACCGCCGACGCCGCTGCGCATGGTTTTTTGGACGCCGGGGAGCGCCCGCGCCAACGATTCCACCGCCGCCGCGTGCGGGCGTTCGCAAATCAGGTGGACGTTGGGACCCGCATCAATGGTGAAATAGACCGGGATACCGTCGGCGCGCCATTGGTACACAGCATGGATGACGGCAAGGGTGGCGGGCTGCCAATAAAAAAGGGGCGGGCGGCTGGTCATCATCACCCCGTGCATCATCACCGCATCTTCTTCGATGACCGTGCCGAGCGCGGGCAAATCTTTCGCCAGCACTGCTTCCTTCGCGGCGATGAACCGCTCTGTTGCGCTGGCAACCCGCGCCGCTTGCAGCACGCCGGTATCGGCGAGGGCGTGTCCGCCGGTGGAGCCGACCGCTTTGTGTTCCGCGCTGACAATCGCCACGACATCCACCAAATCCCAGTGGTCGGCGGGGGCGATGGTGGTGGCAAAAGAAGTCTCGTCCGTGCCGCCGGCGAGCCATTGCACGAACCCGGGCGGCACGGAACGGCACGCCGAACCGGACCCGCGTCGCGCCAGCGCCGAGAGTTCCGCCTCGGAGAGGGCGAGTCCCGCCGCCGCCGCGCCCGCCACCGCCAGCGCCGAGAACGCCGCCGCGCTGGAGGCAATCCCCGCGCCCGCCGGAAAGTTGCTCTCGGTGGCAATCTTCGCCCGGTGGGAGAAGTTCGCTTTTTGGCGGATGATGTCCATCTGGCGGAAAACCCGTTCCGCCGCGCCGCCGGTCACATGTTCCCCGTTGATGGTCAGCGTGTCGGAAGGGAAATCGGGGTCAAACTGCACCGTCGCGGTGATGGTCAAATCTGCCAGATTCATGGACAGGGACGGATTGGCGGCAATGCGCAGTTGGGGGTCGGCATTGCCCCAATATTTGATGAAAGCGATATTCGAGCAACTGGTGGCGGTCGTTTTCATTATTCTAAACTCGTTTGGAAAAGATTGGGGAAGGTTCGCTGTGCCCATTCCAAAACCTGTGCAGCCATCTCTCTGGCTTCTCGGGTATCATCCAGCGAGGGTATGAACCAATCATCGGGATAACGGATCTCCACAGCGTATGGCATCAAAATTGCCAGTGGACTGCGCAACAGTGCGACAGATGGCGCAATGGGCAATATGTTTTCCAGCAAAAGCATCAAATCATGTGTTCGCGGTGGATTAATGGTGTTGGCAATCAAAACCGCTTTCAATAACTTCTCTGCGGCTTGTTGGCAGTGAAAACAAACCGTATCAAAAGGAATTTCTTCCGCCTGTAAATTATTATCGGCATTGAGCAGGTCATTTTTGGCTTTTGCCACCCACCGGCGGGCTAATTCAAACTCGGCGCTCATAAACGGTTTTTCCTTCGCGCAAAACGGTTGCCACAAATGACAGGGGTGTTTTTTTGCCCGCCTCAACCTCTTCCGGGGTATAAACCAACAAATCCATACTGAAGGGGTACGGAGAGAAAAGTTTGTACAATTCCCGACTGCGTTTGAAACGGGGCTGGTCGCTGGGCGCGATGATGAACAAATCAACATCACTTTCAGGGTGAACATCACCGCGCGCGAATGACCCGAAAAGAATGATTCTTTCGGCGTTTGCGGCTACACCTATTTTTTTTGCAACTCGTTTTATGTCCGACAGCGCAATCATGAGGATATTTTACCGACTTTCCACCCGTTTCAAAATCAGGGTGCTCAACGGCGGCAGGGTCAAATTGATGGAATGCGGCAGGTTGTGCCACGGGTAGGCTTCGCTCTGCACGCCGCCCAGATTACCCATTCCACTCCCCCAGTAGAGTTCCGCGTCGGTGTTGAGGATTTCGGTGTAAAAACCATCTTCCGGCACGCCAACGCGATAATTGTAGCGCGGCACGGGGGTGAAGTTGCACACAAATATCACGCCGTCATCGCCCGCGCGGGAACACCGCATAAACGCGACGACGCTGTTTTCGCTATCGTTGGCATCAATCCACCTAAAACCACTCGGTTCAAAATCAACCTCGAATAACGCCGGCTCGGTGCGGTAGAGGCTGTTTAAATCCGCCACCAATCGCGCCACCCCTTTATGCGGCGGGTAATTCAGGGAATCCCACTTCAGCGAATGTTCATTATCCCATTCTGTCCACTGCCCGAACTCACAGCCCATAAAAAGCAACTTCTTGCCGGGATGCCCGTACATGTAGCCGTAATAGGCGCGTAAATTGGCGAACTTCTGCCAGTCATCGCCGGACATTTTTGCCACCAGCGAGCCTTTCATATGCACCACCTCATCGTGCGAAAGGGGCAAAATGAACTGCTCGTTGAAGGCGTATATCAATGAAAAGGTCAATTCGTTGTGATGATAGCGGCGATAGACGGGTTCTTTGCTCATATAATCGAGCGTGTCGTGCATCCAGCCCATATTCCATTTCAAATCGAAGCCGAGACCGCCCAGATACACCGGACGCGAGACTTGGGGCCAGGCGGTGGATTCTTCCGCGAAAGTGAGGATATCGGGGAAAATGCCGTGCGTCACTTCATTGAACCGTTTCAAAAACGAAATGGCTTCCAGATTTTCGCGCCCACCATAGATGTTGGGGATCCATTCGCCCTCATTGCGGGAATAATCCAGATAGAGCATCGACGCGACCGCATCCACCCGCAAGCCATCGATGTGATATTTGTCGAACCAGAAGACGGCATTGGAGAGCAAAAAAGCGCGGACTTCATTGCGCCCGTAATTGAAAATATAGGTTCCCCAATCTTTGTGTTCGCCCTTGCGGGGGTCGGCGTGTTCATACAAATGCGTGCCGTCGAAATTACCCAGCCCGTGCGCATCTTTGGGGAAATGGGCGGGAACCCAGTCCACAATCACCCCGATGTCCGCTTGATGGCAGGCATCCACAAACGCCATAAATTCCTGCGGCGAACCGAAGCGGCTGGTGGGCGCAAAATAACTCACCACCTGATACCCCCACGAGCCGTCGAAGGGGTGTTCGGCGATGGGGAGGAGTTCGATGTGAGTGTAGCCCATCTCTTTGACATACGGAATGAGCTGGTCGGCGAGTTCGGCGTAGGTGAGATAACGGTTGCTTTCGCCGCGCCGCCAACTGCCCAGATGGACTTCATACACGGCGATGGGCGCATCCAGCGCCTGCGCCTCGGCGCGGTGGGCGAGCCAATCGCCGTCGTGCCACGTGTAGGTGTCCAAGTCCGTCACCACCGAGGCGGTTTGCGGGCGCAACTCGGCGGCGAAGGCGTAGGGGTCGGATTTTTCCAGCCAATGCCCGTCGTGGGTTTCAATGCGGAATTTATACAGCGTGCCCACGCCCAACCCCGGCTCGAAGCGCGTCCACACCCCACTCTCGCCGAGGCTCATCATCGGATGTTGGGTGCTGTGCCAAAAGTTGAAATCGCCCACAAGATAGACTGATTTGGCATTTGGCGCCCACACCGCAAAATGCACGCCACTCACGCCGTCAAGCTGGGTCAAATGCGCACCGAGCTTCTCGTAAACGCGCTCGTGGTTTCCCTCGGCGAAGAGGTATTTATCCATATCGGAAAAGAAGGGTTTGGTCATAGATATCCTTTTGAGCCACGAATTCGTGGCAGAAATGTCAATTCAACTTTTGGAACGTCGGTCCGATGCCCAGTTCATCCAACAGCGCGATGAGTTCCGCGTCCGTGAGGGGGCGACCTTTGCCCGCGTACGCGGTCAGCGCGGCTTCGAGCATGTTGGTGCCGAATGACCGCCCGTCGAACACGGGGGTGGTGGTGATGAGATACTTCAGCCCGCGCTCGCGCAGCAGTTCCGCATCGGCGGCGGTGGTGGTGTTGGTGACAATGCTCTGTCCGGTCAGGTCGTCGGGCAGATGTTTGCGGATGTACAGAAAATCGCCGGCGATGACGGAACCGTATTTGAACCATTTTTCGTATTTCGGCACAATTTTGCTCTGGTCGTCGCCGGTGGGATAAATCATGCTGATGGGCGCCAAGCCGACCACCGGCAGCAGCACTCTGCCCAATCGTTGCAAGCTCTGCAAACTGCGCAGAGGAATGGGGACACCCAAACCGAACATCAAATCACAGAAAACCGTATCGAACCCGGCGCTCACCAGCGATTGCGCCATACCAAAACGGTCAACCCCCAGGGTCATCATCGCTTTGCGGGGCGCAATCGGCTCATCCAACTGCGGCTCAATCACCTGCATCACCCGCCCTTCCAGCGTATGCTTCAGCCCGCGTCCGTCCACAGCGGGGGTTTGGCGCACGTCTTTCACCATATTCATGCCCGACCGCAACGGGTATTCTTTTTCGCCCAGCCGGATATAGAGTTCCACCCCGCCCACGCCGAAAGCGTCCACTTTGCCATCCATCTCGGCGAAGATGCGGCGGGCAGCCTTTTCGTCGCCATCCGTGCCAATACGCTCGATGACGATTTTTTCATCGCCCAGCGTTATTTCTACTTTTTTGTTGCGGGCAGAACTGCCCAAACTGATGCTGACTGCATGCTTCATGGTATTTTCCTCCTGTCACACTTCCATTATAGACCAAATCAGAAGGAATAAAAAAATGTGGTGCAACAAAAAAACACCCGAACCGAATGGCGCGGGTGTTTCGGGGCGAAAAGGGGCACAACGGCTACGGCGCGTCATCCGCCATTGCCGAGCGCACGGCAACCAGCAACGCCTCGTATTCGGAATGGCAGCACGAACAAACGGCGAGATGCTGTTTGAGCGCGGGCATCACTTGCACGGGGTCTTCGCCCGCCAGAAGCAAATCCACGTATTGGTCCAACGCTTCATCGCATTCTTCACAGCCAATTTCGACCTCTTTGCTGCGCAACGAAAGTTGAATCAAGTTACGGATAAATTCGTTTGAGTTGTCCATCTTTTCTCCGAAAAACAGATTGCCGGTGAACCGTTTCTTTTCAGACGTATGGGGCGCGCAAATCTTACCCGGCGAACAATTCCAGAATGTATTCGGGCGCTAGCCCTTGTGAAAGCAACGCTTTTTTGAGTTTCAAACGGGCATCGTGCAATAGTTTATAGAGATTGTTCACATTGGTGTTGAGCATTTTGGCGACTTCCTGCATCGGCACGCCGTTGAGCTGGGTGGCGACCATTGCCTGCCGCTGGCGGTCGGTCAATTCATCCGTCAGCACCGATTGAATCGCCTGCCAGACCAATTGCCGTTCCGCCGACACCGACGGGTTCGACGGATGATTCACATCCACCGCCATCACATCTTCCAGCGTGGTGCCGCCTTCCACCACCTGCTGAAGCGAAACATTCTGCCAGTGCTGGCGGCGCAATTCGCTGACGAGCTGGTTGATGGCGATTTTGGTCGCCCAGGTGGTGAATTTACTTTTACCCCGAAAGGTATCGAGCTTGGTTTCCACCTTGATGAGCGCATCCTGCACCGCGTCCTGCGCCAGATGCTCCAGTTCGCGCACATCCAGCCGCGCCAAATCGCTGCGGGTG
>JAJRSQ010000251.1 GCA_024278725.1 Chloroflexota bacterium | reverse complement strand
GTAAGCGCAGCAATGTGTTCAGCCAAGCCGTACTAATGGTCGAGGGCTTATTTACTTAAAGATTACGAGCGAAGAGAACTTCATCCTATTTGGTATTTAGGGTTTTACCCGAAGGCAGGGATATATTGGTGATAGTAGCGGCGGGGGTACACCCGGACACATCTCGAACCCGGCAGTTAAGCCCGCCAGCGCCGATGGTACTTGGGAGGCAGCTCCCCGGGAGAGTAGGTCATCGCCAATATTACCTGCCTTCTTCTTTATGAATGAGCAAAAGGTTGCATCTTGCAGCCTTTTTTGCTTTTAAATCCGGTTGACCATCCCCCCCATATGTGGTAGCATGGCTATATTCCGTTTCCATTCAGCACGATTGAGGTATTATGATACAGCTTCCGGCTGAGTTTGCACGCGCTTTGCGCGCCAATCCCCAAAAACCAACAGCCGTCATCATCCGCACCGCAATCCCCCCCGCCGACGCGAAACCGTTGCTGGAAACCCGCGGTTTCACCATCACCCGAACTTTTTCGCTCATTCAGGCGGTGGCGGCAACCGGCAGCGCGGAGGCTGTGCTGGCATTGCAATCGGTGGATTGGATAACGCATATTGAACCCGATAGCCCCGTGTACACCACTTAAATCGTTGGAGGAACCCGATGAGTATGGCAAAAGTTGACCCCCATTTGCGAAAATATTTTGGCGTGCAGGCGGCAGCCGTCGGCGAAGAGACCGTGCCGGTGATTGTGCGCCATGCGCCCGGCGTGTTTTTTTCGCAGGCGGTGGGCGAGGCGCACACGTTTGAATTGATGCATGCCACGGCGATGGTGTTGCGTCCGGCGGACATCGAAGCGCTGGCGGCACAATCTGACGTGTCGTTTATTTGGGCGGATTTGCCCGTTCATACCTGTCTGGACGTTTCTGTGCCCAAAATTGAAGCGCCGGCGGTGTGGCATGAAGGCTTCACCGGCGCGGGCGTCAAACTGGCAATTGTGGATACCGGTATCGACCCGACCCACCCCGATTTTTCAGGGCGAATCGTCGCGCGGAAAAATTTTGTGGGCGGGGGCGATAATGATGAAAACGGACACGGAACTCATGTCGCCGGTATTGCCGCGGGGACGGGACAAAAATCCGGCGGGAAGTACCGCGGCGTGGCGCCGGATGCATCCCTCTATATCGCCAAAGTGTTGGATGCAAATGGCGGCGGCACAATGAGCGGGGTGATGTCGGGCGTTGAGTGGGCGGTTCAGCAGGGGGCACAGGTGATAAACTTGTCGCTGGGCAGTGATGGCACGTGTGATGGTACGGACGCGCTTTCAACCCTGTGCGATACCGCCGTGCGCGACCACGGCGTGGTGCTGTGTGCGGCGGCGGGGAACGCCGGTCCCGGCGCTTCAACCGTCGGCTCGCCGGGGTGTGCCCGTTTGGTGACCACCATCGGGGCGTCCACCGATGGCGATGCAGTGGCGTCGTTCTCTTCCCGCGGTCCCACCGGCGATGGACGGGTGAAGCCCGACCTCGTTTTTCCGGGCGTGGGTATTGTGGCGGCGCAGGCGGCGGGGACGCAACTCGGCTCGGTGGTGGAACCGGGCTACATTTCGCTGAACGGAACCAGTATGGCAACCCCGCACGCCTCCGGTTCCGCATGTCTGTTGTTGCAGGCAAATCCGGAACTCACCCCGGCGCAGGTTAAATCCGCATTGCTCAACACCACGGTTGATTTAAACTTGCCCGCCAACACGCAGGGGACGGGGCGCGCCAACGTGTTTGCCGCATTTAAACAAGCGACCGGCGCGATACCACCCCCCACACCGGAACCCGGACCCGCCCCCACGCCCCCGCCGGTACCAACACCACCCCCCGGCGACGGTAAATCCGGTTGCCTGCCGCAATCGCTGGTGAAACTGTTCGGGGGAAAATAACTTTTCCTGAAATTAAAAGGCTCAATCAGAATCCGGGGGGAATTTATACAATGTCATTGCGAGGCGCGTTTTTTGCGCCGAAGCAATCTCCACTGATGTTCACAGAGATTGCACCCTTCGGGTATTTTCAACTTCGCTTCGCTCGCAATGACAGCCCCCCTGAATTCCCACAGAACCAATTAAAGTTCACGCTGATAGCTCAAGCCGACTCAAGTCGGCTTTTGTTTTTAGAAGTTCATTTCGGGGCAAACTTAATTGAGCGTTGTAGCTATAAAATTTTGTGCAGTTCGTAGGTTTGTTCGGGGGTTTGGCGACCCTTGACCGTCAGTGTTTCATACGGGCTGGCGTCCACAAGGTCTTTTACCCGCTCGTATGCGGCGGCGCTGAGCAGAATATGCCCGCCGGGGGTATTTTCCTGCAACCGCTTCGCCAGATTCACCGCGTCGCCAATGGCGGTGTAATCCATCCGAGACTGCGTTCCCACGTTGCCGATAACCGCTTCCCCGACGTGAATGCCCACCCCAAAGGTTAGGTGGGGCGCATATTCCGCCATCATCTGATGATAACGGTCTATGGCGCGTTGCATTTCCAGCGCGGCGCGGACGGCGCGCAATGGGTGGTCGGGTTGGGGAAGGGGCGCGTTGAAAATTGCCATCACCGCATCTCCCACAAATTTATCGAGCGTCCCCTCATATGCCAAAATTGCCTCGGCAGCCAATGAGAGATACTTATTCAACACGGTAATCAAATCTTCCGGATTTTTATCTTCGCTGAAGGTGCTGAACCCGCGAATATCGGCGAACAGCACCGTCACCTCCTGCCGTTTTCCGCCCAACTTCAATTCGGCGGGGTCGTTGGGGAGCCGGTCAACCACCGCCGGCGAGAGATATTTTCGGAACAGATTTTGCACCGCGCGGAGTTTCCGGGTTTCGGTCAAATCGTTCAGCACCAGCGCCACCCCGATTGTCGCTTTTTGGGCGTTGCGAATGGGCGTGATGTCCACACTCAGGTTCACCGCACCGCGCCCCGGCACTTCCTGCGCCAGCTCATACCCCTTATATTGCCGAAAGGTGGTTTTCACGTCTCGCAGCAGGGCGGGAATGGGCGTGTTGGGCAATGTTTTCAGGATGGTTTCAATCGGCGTGCCGATGGGTACGGGGTCGGCGAGGTTCAAAATCCGGTGTGCGGCATCGTTGATGACAATGATGCGGTCTTGCACGTCAATGGTGATGACCCCGCTTTGGATGCTGGCGAAGATGTTGTCCATCATGCTGTTGATGCGCGTGATTTCCTGCAGATTGTGACGCACATCCTCAAAGAGTTGGGCATTTTCCAGCGCAATCGCGCTCTGCTCGGCGATGGTGGAGAGCAAATCAATATCCTGTATGGCGTAATCGCGCCCGCTGGAAAACGCTCCCAACGCCAGAATGCCCACCAGTGTGCCATTCCGCTCGATGGGGAAATACTGCTCGAAGCCCATCGCGTGCAAATTCGCCACCCCCTCCGGGTCGGATTGGTGGAATTCGGGGTCTAAATCGAGGGTGAACTGCGCCAGCGGCGCGCCCCGGTCAATCAATATTTCAGTGATGGGGGTGTCTTTTTTCAGCTCGATGGATGCGGGCAGGTCGCCGTTGAGGTTGGAATGAATGGCGAAGCGGATGGTGGTATCGGTTTTTTTGTCCACCAAAAAATATGCGCCCCGTTTGATGTTCAGATTTCCCGCGATGAAGGTGAGGGAGACGCTGACCAAATCCTGCAATAACAGCAAATTATTGATGGCATGCACATATGATTTAATGATTTTGGCGGAGTTGTATTGATGTGCGAACAGCGTGCGCTGGATGGAAACTTGAATGGAGGAATAAAATACGGGGAACAGCAACGCCAGCGCCAAACTCACGCTGATTGCCCACACCAGCGACGGTCCACCGAAGTTGTGTTGCAGGCTGTATATCAGCAAAAAGAAGAAAGCGGCGTTCAATAGGGTGACCATGAACCAGCCCAGCAACTCTTTCAGCGAGTATTTTATGTCGGGCAGATAGCGATTGTAGGTGATGAAAGTGAGGGTAATTGCGCCCATCCAGTGTACCACCAGCCCCAATTCGGTGGTGGGGGTGATGAGCGCCAGCGTCAGCCCGGCAACAATCATCGCCAGGGCGATGTTGAGCAGACGGGCGCGATTTTGGTGGCGCGGACTGAGCAGAATGGTTTGCGTGTGGTCAATCAGCCAGAGTGCATGCCCGATGGTGAGTCCGGAAATGGCGATACCCAACCAGAAAATCATGGTCAGTTTGTCCAGATACCGCCCGGTGAATGGAATGGGGATGTAGGGCAGGGGATACGGCACAAACTGTATCACCGCCATCAACACGCCCGATGCGCCCACTACCGCCAGGATTTTCCAGCGGGTGCGCCCCAGATGCAGGAATGCATCGGTATATGTCCAAGCGAAGACCACCATCGGGAGCAGCGTATAGACATATATCAATGGCAATACAGCGCGGAAGGCGGGTTGCCCCTGCAAAAATACGGAGACGTCCCACAGTAATGCCGCAACCAAATATCCGGCGAGCAGCCCGCGCAAGCTGGCTTGCGGCGTTTTCTTGAAGCCGGTGTAAATTAAAAGTACCGCGTGCATTGCCGTGGCAGTTATGGCTATCACTACAAGTTCAAATGTGGTTTGCAATGATGTACCTCAAAGGAGACATGACGTGTCCGGTTATGATGGCATCAACAGGGGCAGTAAATCGCTCAACCGCTCAATAACCGTGACGCCATCGGGCGGCGAGTTTCCGTTTTTGTTGTGAATCCACACCGGATGGATACCGGTATTCAACGCGCCGGCAATATCGGTTTGCAGGTTATCGCCGATGAAAACCGCTTGCCGGGGAGGAACATCTCCCGCTTGCTTCAACGCGGCATCAAAGATGCGAGTGTCGGGTTTGTGGTAGCCCACTTCTTCCGATACCATCGTGAAATCCACATATTGCGCCAAATTGTAATGCCGAATTTTACTGCGCTGCATAGTGGTGAAGCCGTTGGTGACGATGCCCAGCGTATATTTTTCACGCAGGGTGTTCAATACATGGATGGTGTCATCAAACGGGGCAGCTTCGTTCAGCACCAACTGCACCCACGCCTCAACCATTTTCGGCGCGAGTGATTCATCCAACTTGAAATGACGCAAAGTGTTGATATAACTGTACACCTGTGCGGTGTCGCCGTCAATTACGCCGTCAATCATCATATACCACATGTCAACGTTTTTTGTCCAGAATACTTCGTAGAATTCTTCGCTGGTGAGGGGGGAAAGTTCTTCTGCAAACGCTTCAAACAGGGCGGCGGTGATTTGGTGATATTGCCAAGTGTGTTTGATGAGCGTGCCGTCCATATCGAACAAAATAGATTTGATGCCGGAAAAGTCTTTCATTCGTCCAAAACTTCCATTGAAAGGATATTATCGAGCCGGAATGTGCGCTGGTCTTGACGTAAATGGCAAAATGCAACCAGATATTGCCCGGAGAATGAGCGCGGTTCGATGATGCGTTGCGAAATACTGCCCCCGTTGGCGCGATATTCGATGCGCAATTTGCGCCCTTCGGTGAATGCGATGCGGATGGGGTGGTCTTCCCCCAGTGAATTGAGGGCACGGGGCGTGGATTGCCACACGATGCCGCCCTGCATGCGTTGCCAATCGGACACCAGCGGGCGGTTGCGGCGGATTAAATCGCCGGAGAAGCGGCGAAACACGGCGAAAGTGGTCAGCACGTCGCCCATCGCGCGGTGCGCGTCGGGGGTGGGGATGTTCAGTGTTTGGGCGATGTTGCTCAGGCTGTTGCTGAAGAAATGATACTGCCGCCGCGCCAGCATGAGGGTATCGAGAATGGTATCCGGCTCAAAAGTTTGCCCGGCGATGCGATATTCCGCGTCCAGAAAACCCATGTCGAAGGGGGCATTGTGCGCCACCAGCACCGCGCCGTCGAGGAGTTCGGCGATGCGGGGGAGCGCCTCGGCGAAAGTGGGGGCATCGGCGACCATCGCGGGGGTGATGCTGTTCACCGCCATTGCGCCGGGGTCGATGGTGCGTTGGGGATTGAGCAGGGTGGCGTATTCGGCAACTTTTTCGAGCCCGTTGGTGCGCAAAATCGCAATTTCCACCAAACGGTGACCCAAGTCGGGGCGCAGTCCGGTGGTCTCGGTATCAACAAATGCCAGCGGAGCCTCTCGTAATGGACGGTTCAGAAACGTTGCCATAAAACCTCAAACAGGTGATGCAAAAAAACGACCATCAGTGCGGATGGTCGTTTTTTAATGTGGCGGGGAGACAGGGATTCGAACCCTGGGTGGAGCTTTATGACCCCACAACCGCTTAGCAGGCGGCCCCAATCAACCACTCTGGCATCTCCCCAAAAATCGTTCGCGATGTTAAATGTGACAGCGGAGGGAGAGGGATTCGAACCCCCGGAAGCCCTTACGAACTTCTGCGGTTTTCAAGACCGCCGCAATCAACCACTCTGCCATCCCTCCGGGTTAATCCCTTCAACGCGGACTATTTTAGCAGAGGGTTAAAAATTAGTCAATTGCACCATATTCGTGTGAGCAACTGATAACGGCAATTTTTGACACGAGTTTGGGACGGACATATAATCTCCATACCAACAAAATACCTTCGGGGCAGGGTGAGTTTTGCACGGCAAAACAATTCCCGACCGGCGGTGATGGGACGTGTCCCTAAGCCCGCGAGCCTGCCATTCGGCGGGCAGGATTCGGTGCAAATCCGAAGCCGACGGTATAGTCCGGATAGGAGAAGGATGACATACACGGCGTTTCGACGAGCCTGCGCATTGTGGCGGGGTATCGGCGGCGTCGGACTGCGTGCCGGGTGCACGCCGGTTTGCTTTGCCCCGAAAGTGATAGTTGCTTTCGGGATTTTTGTTTTAAGCGGATACGGCTGCGCCGGATACGGTGTATTTGGGTTGCCCCGAAAATCCTTCGATTTTTGGGGTATTGTTTTTTAAAGGATGGACGACCATGCAGGAAATGGCTCAATTGGCACAGAAAACGCGCGGCTGGTGGCAGCGCTCCACCACATCGACGGAAGGACGCTGGTGGCGCGCGCAGACGCATATTTTGCTCATCCCGTTTGCCATTGCGATGTTTATGCTGTTGTGGCAGGGGGCGGTTTGGCTGGGCGGTTATCCCAAATTCATTTTACCCGCCCCGATGGATGTGGCGCAATCGTTCGTGCGCTCGTGGGGCAGCGGCTCACTGTGGCGGCACACCCAAACCACCCTGCTGGAAATCTTCGCCGGGTTGTTGCTTGGTGTGACCACCGCCACGCTGTTGGGCTATCTGCTGGCGAAAAATCGGTGGCTGGAGCGGATGCTCGCGCCGTACATTGTCGCGTCGCAGTCGGTGCCGGTGGTGGCGATTGCGCCCCTGCTCATCATCTGGTTCGGCGCGGGGTATCTCAGCAAAATGTTCATCGTTACCCTGATTGTATTTTTCCCGATGCTGGTCAATACCGTGGTTGGCATTCGCGGGGTGGACGCCGATTTGCGCGAGTTGATGCGCTCGCTGAACGCCGGGCGATGGCAGACGTTCACCATGCTGGAAGTGCCCGCCGCGCTGCCGGTGCTGTTCGGCGGGCTGAAGGTGAGCGTCACGCTGTCGGTCATCGGCGCGGTGGTGGGCGAATTCGTCGGCGCGGATGCCGGGCTGGGCTTCCTCATCAATCAGGCGCGGGGATTGTTCAACACCCCGTTGGTTTTCGTGGCGATTTTCTCGCTGGTCATCATCGCGCTGGCGCTGTACGGCGCGGTTTCGCTGGCGGAAGCAATTGTGTTGCGCTGGAAAAGAAGTTAGTGGTCAGTGGTCAGTGGTTAGTTTTCAGTTTTGGGTATTCAGTTTTCGGTTCACCGATGGCTGACCGCTGACCACTGACCACCAACAACTGACCACTGACAACCAAAAACTAAATCCATAGGAGATACATTATGAAAAAACTTTCCATCATCATCTTGACCATATTTGCAGTTTTGCTGGCGGCTTGTGCGCCGAAACCCGCACCCGCCGAATCACCATCCCCCGAAACGTTGACCCAAGTTGATGTGGGCGTGGGGTTTGTGCCGAATATTCAATTCGCGCCCTTTTATGTTGCGCAGGCGAAGGGATTTTACGCCGAAGAAGGGCTGGATGTTTCGCTGGAACACGGTTTTGAAAACGATTTCGTCCAACTGACCGCGCAGGGGGAACGGCAATTCGCCGTTGCCAGCGGCGACCAAGTGATTTTGGCGCGCGCGCAGGGGTTGCCGGTGGTGTATGTGATGAAATGGTATGAAAAATATCCCGTCGGAGTGGCGGCGCTGGCGGAGAGCGGCATCAAAACGCCCGCCGATTTGAACGGGCGCACGGTGGGCATTCCGGGCATGTTTGGCGCGAGTTTTGTGGCGTGGAAGGGGTTGGCATATGCCGCCGGGGTGGACGAAGCCAGCATCAATTTGCAGGAAATCGGTTTCACGCAGGCGGAGGCGTTGAATCAGGGGACGGTTGAAGCGGCGGTGGTCTATCTGGCGAATGAGCCGGTGCAGTTGACCGCGCAGGGGCAGGCGGTGGATGTGATTCAGGTGTCCGATTACCTTAATTTGGTCTCGAATGGGATTGTGACCAACGAAAAAACGATTGCCGAGAATCCGGAATTGGTGGCAAAATTGGTGCGGGCGACGCTGAAAGGGTTGCTATATACCATCGACCACCCCGACGAAGCCTTCAACCTGTCGCGGCAATTCATCCCCGATATGACCGACGCCGACGCGCCGACGCAGAAAAAGGTGCTGGAAGCGTCCATTGCGCTGTGGCAAAGCGACCACCCCGGCGAGTCCGACCCGCAGGCGTGGGCGGTATCGGTGGCGTTTATGCATGAAAGCGGTCTCATCGAATCGGATATGAATCCCGATAATATGTTCACCAACCGGTTTGTGGTTGGGAAATAGTGGTTGGTTATTGGAGATTGGGGTAGAATTGCCAATAACCAATCTCCAATACACCGACGACCAATGACAAATGACCAATGACAAATGACGAATCACCCATTTTAACGGCAAACCATCTGCACAAAGATTTTCCGTCGCGGCGGGGCGCGGTTGCCGCGCTGGAAGATATTTCCTTCCGCGTGAATGCCGGCGAATTTCTGTGCATTGTGGGACCCTCCGGTTGCGGCAAAACCACGCTGCTGCGGTTGCTGTCGGGGTTGCTGCTACCCGACCGGGGCGAGGTGCGCTTCAAGGGCGTGCCGCTCACCGAGCCGCGCGCCGAAATCGGGTTGGTGTTTCAAAATGCGAATCTGATGCCGTGGCGCACGGTGGCGGAAAATGTGCGGTTGCCGCTGGATGTTTCGGGGCGGAAGGAGACGGCGGACGAACAGGTGGCGCGCGCCCTGACGCTGGTGGGGTTGTCGGATTTTGCGCACAGCCACCCGCACGAGCTTTCGGGGGGGATGCAGCAACGGGTTGCTATTGCCCGCACGCTGGTTCATCAACCCCAGATTTTGCTGTTGGATGAGCCGTTCGGCGCGCTGGATGCCCTGACCCGCGAGAAACTCAATCAGCAATTGACCGACCTGTGGCGCGAGCTGGGCGCAACGGTGGTGATGGTGACGCACAACATCCGCGAAGCTGTCTTTCTGGCAGACCGGGTGCTGGTGCTGTCGCCGCGTCCGGGGCGCTTGACCGCCGCCATTCCGGTGGAGATTCCCCGCCCGCGCAGGTTGTCGCTGTTGTATGATGGCGCGTTCAACGATGTGGCGTTTCGGGTGCGGCAGGCAATTGAATGATGTTTTTTTCGCATTGATGCCGGTGCGGTATAATAGTTTCCGGTTATCGGTCATCAGTTTTTTGCTGAAAGCTGACAACTGAAAACTGTTCACCATTTTCAAAGGAGAAAATATGACCCAAAAATACCATCTGGAAACACGAGTGAGTCACGCCGGGCAGGAACCCGATTCCACCACCGGCGCAGTAATGCCCCCCGTTTATCAGACGTCCACCTATGTGCAGGAAGGGGTGGGCAAACATAAAGGGTACGATTATTCCCGCTCCGGGAATCCAACCCGCACGGCGCTGGAGGAAAATATGGCGGCGCTGGAGGGCGCGGCATACGGGCTGGCGTTCGCTTCGGGGATGGCGGCTATCAACACGGTCATCACCCAACTTAAGCCGGGCGACCATGCGCTGGTGGTGAACGATGTGTACGGCGGCACGTTCCGCCTGTTCGATAAAGTCATCAAAGATTATGGGGTGGAATTTTCGTATGTGGATGCGGCGAATCTGGATGCCTTCCGCGCCGCCATCCGACCGAATACCAAAATGGTGTGGCTGGAAACGCCGACCAATCCGAATTTGAAGCTGATTGACATTGCCGCCGTATCGGCAATTGCGCACGAAAACGGGGCGCTGGTGGTGGTGGACAATACCTTCGCCAGCCCGTTTTTGCAAAGCCCGCTGGCGCTGGGCGCAGATTTGGTGATTCACAGCACGACCAAATATCTGGGCGGACATTCCGATGTGGTGGGCGGCGCGGCGGTGATGAACGACCGCACGCTGTATGAGGCGTTGCGCTTCAAACAAAATGCGATGGGCGGCGTGCCCGGTCCGCAGGATTGCTGGCTGGTGCTGCGCGGCATCAAAACGCTCGCCGTGCGGATGGAGCGCCATTGCCGGAATGCGATGACGCTGGCGCAATGGCTCGCCGACCACCCGGCAGTGGAAAAAGTGATTTATCCGGGTCTGCCGAACCACCCCCAGCATGAGCTGGCGAAACGGCAGATGCGTGGTTTCGGGGGGATGATTTCCATCATTCTGAAAGGGGGCGAGCCTGCCGCGCTGAAAATGGTGGAACACACCAAGTTGTTCGCGCTGGCGGAATCACTCGGCGGGGTGGAATCGCTGATTTAAGTGCCCGCCGCGATGACCCATGCGTCCACCGCCGATTCGGATTTTGCGGTAGACCCCGGGCTGGTGCGGCTTTCAGTGGGAATTGAACATGTGGACGACCTGCGGGAGGATTTGGCGCAGGCGCTGGCGAAGGTGGCATAGTTTATCGGTAGGGGCACGTTGCAACGTGCCCCTACGGTTTTGCATACATGTTTTTGATGTCTACCCCACTCGCCCCGATAAAAAGTCGAGCAGGTCAATTTTGGTGATGATACCACTGACCGTTTCACCATCCATCACCACCACGACGCTGGCGGTGGCGAAGACGCTCATCAGCGCTTCCATCGGGGTGTCGGGGGTGACGGTGGATACATCCGGGTCAACAATCCCCGCGATGGTTTCTTCGGCGTGGTTGGCGTTGGGGGTGAAGAGCATATGGTTCAGCAAATCCACTTCGGCAACCATCCCGACCAGTTTTCCGTCATCCACCACCGGCAACTGCGACACATCAAGCGCCTTCATCTGCCCAATGACCTCGCGCAGTTTGGCGGTTGATTCGGTGGTGTACACCTGCTGAATTTTCTTCGATTGCAGCACGTGCAGGGCGCGCGCCTCTTCCAGCGTACTTTCCAGATACCCGTTTTCGCGCATCCAATCATTGTTGAACACTTTGCTCAAATAGCGCGAGCCGGAATCGGGCAGGATGACGACCACCGTTTTATCCGCACCGAGATTGTGTCGGCACACATATTTGAGCGCCCCCGCCACCGCGCTCCCGCTGGATGCGCCGCAGAAAATGCCTTCCTCCCGCACCAGCCGCCGGGTCATCAAAAAACTTTCTTTGTCCGTCACCTGCATCACCTCATCCACCACCGACAAATCGAGCGTGCCGGGCAGAAAATCCTCCCCGATGCCTTCAACTTTGTATGATACCGCTTCGCCGGTTCTGCCCTGATGCAGGTCGTATAAAATTGAGCCGATGGGGTCAACCCCCACAATCTGGATATTGGGATTTTTCTCTTTCAGATAACGCCCGATGCCGGTGATAGTGCCGCCGGTTCCCATCCCCGCCACCATCACATCAATTTTCCCTTCGGTCTGTTCCCAGATTTCCGGACCGGTGGAAAGGTAATGGGCGCGGGGATTTTCCGGGTTGTGATATTGATTCGCCAAAATGCTGTTGGGGGTTTCTTCCACCAGTTTGTTGGCGACGGAATAATAGCTGCGGGGGTCGTCCGGTTCAACAGCGGTGGGGGTGATGACCACTTTCGCGCCGAAAGCGCGCAGAAGCTGAATTTTCTCTTGGCTCATTTTGTCGGGCATGACGAAAATGGTTTTGTAGCCTTTCAGCGCGGCAGCGATTGCCAACCCCACGCCGGTATTGCCACTGGTCGATTCAACGATGGTGCCGCCCGGTTTCAGTCGTCCGCTCCGTTCCGCCTCTTCGATGATGCCCGTGCCGATGCGGTCTTTCACCGAGCCGCCAGGGTTGAACATCTCCACCTTCGCCAGCACATTGGCATGGATGCCGTGGGTCACACTGTGCAGACGCACCATCGGCGTTTGCCCAATCGTTTCCAGAATATTGTCATAAATTAATGTCATCCGATTATCCTCCTTGATAATGGTGAATGAATCGTATCAGTTTTTGGCGGTTGGTCAAATTGCTGTGCTGGCGATAAAACAAAAGCGCCCTCAATTGAGAACGCTTTTGTTTTTCAGGCTCGTTGCCTGCGATGAACGGTTACAGTGGCGCGGGGGTCGGTTCTTCCCCCGGCGGGGGTGGTGGCAACGCGGGGGGCGGTGGGGGAGCGGGGGGAATCGGCGTGGCGATGGGTGGCGGCACGGGGGGCGCGGTTGCTTCCACGGCGGGGGCGGGGTCTCCCGGCTTCTCCGGCGGCATTTCCGGTTTCATCGGTATGGGGGTCAATTTCCCTTTTTCTCCGCTATCGTCTTCGTCCTCTTCGTCGTCATCCGCGCAATGGGACGGACCCATCTGTCCCTTGTTGAAGGCTTCCAGTGTCATGCTCACCGCTATTAATGCATTTCTGTCCGGGCTGGGCGGATTGCTGCCGACGGGGTAATTTTTTAGCAGCGCGTCCGCTTGCGCCAGCGCATCGCCGATGGCGGTGATGCTCGCGCCCGCCACCACGTTCAACTTCGCGGCAATCAACTGTTGCGCCAAAATGATGGTTGCATCGCCGCTATGATTGCCGTGCATTTTGAGAATGTCGAGCAATGCCGGTTGGAGAAACATCTGGCTGCCGATGGGCAGTTGGTCGGTTCCCCACATCTGCGGGTGATTTTTCCAGAAGCCTTTGCTGCGGGTACACCCCTGCGTCGGCGGAATCGGTGTGGCGGTGGGGTCTTCTTGCTCGGCAATCTGCACGCTGCCGGAGACGCCGAGTGTTTCGCGCCACCAGGTATTTCCAATGGGCAGAAATGTCATCAAGACACCACCCACGACTATCAAAGTAATTAGTTTTGGTGCGTGTCGCAACCAAAGGTTCACTATTGGTACACCTTTCCGAATCCGGTAATTTCTCTGAACCAGATGGATATCCAGCCCAACTTCGGCACAATGAGGACAATTTTCCCCGAAACTTGTTCCGGTTTCACTGCTGGGTCGGGGTCGTTGTTGTTGTCTCCCTGTGTGATGAACACCTTTTGCCCCTGTTCGTTTTCTTGAATATCAATGATGCGGTGTAGCACCCATACCCCATGCTGGCGGAAGCGGATTATATCATCCACCTGCAAAGTATCCGGCGGCACGTTTCGGGAGACAACCACATCGCCCGCGATAAAAGTGGGTTTCATGCTGTATCCGCTGACCAAACTCGGTTGCACGCCAAAAATGCCGGTATTGAATGCGAAAAGAATCACGGCAAAAATCGCAATTAACACCCAACTTATCATAGATGATGAACTTTCTTCCGCTTCTTCCGTTGTTGTTTCCTCTGCTAAAAAGAAACCGTACACAAATAACACACCCAGCGCGGGAACGATGGTTCCGACAAATGCCTGTGTAATCCATGATAAATCCGGCAAAATGGGGGAGAGCCATTCAAACAGCAACAAAATGCCGCGATACCCAATTGCCGCCGCCGGACCACCGGCGAAAACGAGATATGTCGCCAGTAAACTTTCGGTGGCGATGGGCATTACGAATTGTCCGGTGTATCGAAATGCTGATTTGATGTTCCCATATTGACTGAACCCACCGGCGGGGATTAATATCAAAGTGAAGACCAGCCATGTGAGCAGTATTCCGATGAACATACTGCGTTTGCTCAACGTTTTTACCAGATACCACCGCGACAGTTCCAGCCCAATTAATTGCGTGAATACATACCATAAGTTCAGAATAACATATATAAATCGGTGAGAATAGGGTGAATAACC
>JAJRSQ010000250.1 GCA_024278725.1 Chloroflexota bacterium | reverse complement strand
GCGCAGGAAATGTAGGGGCACGCTGCAGCGTGCCCCTACAACGCCACCGATTTTCGTTAAAACCGGAAGAAAATGCGTAAGAGCGGCTCGCAAATCGCCCCTGCGGCGTGAAATCATGAAAACCGGCAACCTTAAAATTTATTTTGCAACAGCCGTGCATTTTGGTAAAAAAAACTTGAATTTTGGAAAAAAACAAATATAATAAATTTATCTCACCTTACACCGTTGAAAATCTAACGAATCCAAAATATCGGCGTTTGCGATATTGACCGCCTCCCAATGGGGGATGAAGATTTCAATATCTTATTTCAGCTTGTCCAAATTAGGAGGGATATGATGGCTGGCACGATGCGTTTATTTTTTTTATCATTCCGGTTGCTTTTGATAGGGCTATCGGCAAGTTTGTTGATTGGGTTGATGCCGGCAAGCCCGGCTTACGCGCAAGGTCCGGTGGTGAACACCGCCCTCGACAACGAAAGCGACACCTGCGCGGTGAACAACTGCACCCTGCGCGAAGCCATCGCCGATGCCGCCGCCGGCGATACCATCACTTTCAACAGCGCATTGTCCGGGCAAATCATCACTCTCACCGGCGGCGAGTTAATCCTTGACAAAACGCTGACCATCAGCGGATTGGGCGCAAATTCGCTGGCAATCAGCGGGAACAAAGCCGGACGAGTCTTCAACATCAACAGTAGCGGGGTAATCACCATCACCAACCTGACCATTCAGGATGGCGCAGCCAGCAACAGCAATGGCGGCGGCATTCTAAACGCCGGGCAATTACTGCTGACAAGCGTGGTTCTGACCAACAACACCGTCATCACCGGTCGCGGGGGTGGGCTGTACGTAGACGGGGGCGGACAGGCAACACTGATTGGCGGACAGGTGGTCAGCAATACGGCGGACAGTTCCGGCGGCGGGCTGGGCATTGGCACGGGAACAATTACCCTCAGCGGGTCGCAGGTGCTGAGCAATACTGTACCCAACGGCAGCGGCGGCGGAGCGTTTGTGTGGACATCCTCTTCCCGCTTGCTGGCAAGCAACAGTCTGTTCCAGGGAAATCAGGCGTGGAAGGGCGGCGGTCTGTTCGTAGAATCGGGCACAGCCATCCTGACCGACACCCAAATTACCGGCAACAGCGCCGGTTATGGCGCGGGCATTCGAACCAATCAACCAACTGCCCGCCTCTATACAACCAACGTCATGGTACAAAAGAACCCTGCCTCATTCAATGGCGGCGGGTTACAGGTGCATCAGGGTGTAGCCATCTTAACCGGCACACAGATTACCGGCAACAGCGCAGTGAATGGTGGCGGAGTGTTCGCCAACTTGGGAACGGCAATCCTGACCGGCACGCAAATTTTCAGCAACGTTGCTTCACAATACGGGGGTGGAATGTACAACTATCAGGGACCAACAACCCTCACCAACACCCAAATACTCAGTAACAGCGCCAGCTACGGTGGCGGGTTGTACGCCAACCAGTCAACCGCCGTTTTCACCATCACCAATGTCACGTTGGAACGCAACACCGCCTCGACCAACGGCGGCGGACTATACATTTTTGAAGGGAGAGCGACCTTAACCGGCACGCAGATTACCGGCAACAGCGCCGACTATGGCGGCGGGTTGTACGGACACCTGTTAACCGCCACTTTCACTCTCGCCAACGCTACGGTGGAAAATAACACTGCCATCTACAGCGGCGGCGGCGGTTTTCTGGCTTCCGGCACAGCCGTCCTCACCGATACCCAAATTCTCAGCAACAGCGCTCAAACAGGTTCCGGTGGCGGTTTCTTCCTCCAAAACACTTCGGCGGTCATCACCGCGACCAACAACCAAGTGCGCGGCAACACGGCAAACCTGGATGGCGGCGGTCTCTACGTCAACAACGGGCGGGCAACCCTCACCGCTACCCATCTACTTGACAACCGAGCCGACAGGGGCGGCGGTATCTTTTCGATTTACGGATACGCGCAAATCACCGACAGTTGCATCGTCAACAACAGCGACACATCCGTTGACCTGTACAACACTACCAAGCCGGCAACCAACAACTGGTGGGGCGATGTCAACGGACCTGCCGGCGCAGGTGCCGGCAACGGTGATTCAGTCAGCAGTTGGGTGGACTACAGCAGCTTCAAGACGACGGCTCCCGCCGGCTGCCCCAACCGCCTCCTCCCCAACGCTGATGCCGGCGCGGCACAGCTGGTTCATACGGGCGTCACTGTTACCCTCGACGGCACCCTTTCCGGTGACTCGGTTGGCGATGGCTTGAGTTATTTCTGGCAACAGACAGGGGGCATCACCGTCACCCTTTCCGCTTCGACAGCCGTCTCTCTCACTTTCACCACCCCGCTCACGCCAAGTGTCCTAACCTTTACCCTGACCATCACCGACGCACTCCACCGCGCCGACACAGCTGCCACCACGGTCACGGTAGAGGCATATCGCGTCTATTTGCCGCTGATATTGCGTTGAGCATCATCGCGCAACCGGCATTTGATTGGGAGATGATGCAATGCCATTACGCCCTGAATTTGGAAAAAATCGCTATTAACACAAAAACCGCCACAGCATATACGCCGTGGCGGTTCTGTGTTCGGTGAACGTGGTCTCAATTACTGTCCGTTTGACATGCCGCCGCCGGGATGCCCACCACCACCGGGCATTTCAGTCGGATGGGGCGTCGGCATCGTCGTGGGAGCAGATGTCGGGACTGCGGTCGGATTTTGCATCCCACCGCCGCCGGGCATTTCGGTCGGCTCAGATGTCGGCATCACCGTGGGAACGGATGTGGGAACTGCCGTGGGGTTCTGCATGCCGCCGCCGGGCATCCCACCGCCACCGGGCATTTCGGTCGGGTCGGGCATCATTGTCGGCATGCTAGTGGGCATCGCGGTCGGGTCTTGCATGCCGCCACCGCCGGGATGTTCACTGCCGCCGCCACCGGGCATTTCGGTCGGGTCGGGGGTCATCATCGGCATCGCGGTCGGATTTTGCATGCCGCCACCGCCGGGATGTTCATTGCCGCCACCGCCGGGCATTTCGGTCGGGTCGGGGGTCATCATCGGGGTTGCAATGGGTGAAACATTCGTCGGCATGGTGGTGGGCATTGCGGAAGGCGGCATAACATTGCCCATCCGTTCCTGCGCCCGTTCAATTGCCATCTCCGCCGACATTAATCCACTATCGCTCATCGTTCCATCGCCTAATTGCCCCAATTGTTGCTGTTGTTGTTGCAACATCTCCTGGGCGTGCAACAGCACCCCACTGCGTTGCGGTTCCGGCGCTTGTTCTGCGAGTTGCAGCGCCAAGTTCAAGTGTTGCTGCATCAAATCTACCACCGTTTCATCGACCGGCGCGCCATTTGCCGCCAATTCCATCATTTCCTGCACCCGCTCTTGAGCAAAGTTCAGGTGTAACATGGCTTTCGCCGACGGGGTGTCTACAAATTGCAGTTGTGCATCTTCCATTGCAAGTTTTACGGGATACAATGCCGAGTCCGGCAGGCTTTGTGCCGCAACGAGGGCTGTCCCCCCGGCGGAACCGAATACGGTCATAAGAATTAATGAAGCTTTGAAAATAAGTGATTGAAACATTGGTCTCTCCTTTTTTACGGGTTGTTGTGGATTGTTTTTCTTCGGGAAATACTGACCAATCCACCGGGTAAGTCGTTCCAGCGGCAAAAAGGATACGCCCGGCGCAACAGATTTCTCCATAGCTTGCAAAAATGCCGCGCGGTCTGTCGCCAACTCCGCCGCCGACGGCATTGCAACGGGTTTTAATCCGTCCAACACCGACACCGTTTCCAGCAGGGGCTGAAGTTCAGCGGCGAATTCCGCGTAATCCGTCAAGATTATCGCCACATCTTCACCGGCGGCTTTTCTTGCCAACGCAATGTCGAGTACATCAGAAAAAGACATGGTCATGATGCCCCCTCCGTTGCGCGGGTCAGATGGCGCTGAAGTGCCGCCAACGCACGGTGCTGAAGGGATTTCACCGCGGTGACGGGTTTGTCCAGAATCTCCGCCGTTTCCGCGTTGGAAAGTCCCTGCAAAAACTTGAGCGAAATCACCGCCTGCTGGTCGGGGGTTAATTTGGTTATTGTTTGCCGCACAATCTCGGCATCCATGCGCCGTTCTGCAGCATCCATCGGGTTTTGAGTCGCCATCATTTTATCCTCAATTGGCATGTGGCGGCGAAATTTCTGCCGCCGGTAAAAATCTACCACGGTGTTGTGCGCCGTGCGGTACAACCACGCCGACACATTTTCAATGGGAAGTGCTTTTCGGACAGCCTCCACCAATTTTCGGAACACGTCCGCGGTTAAGTCGCGGGCAGTGTCCACATCACCCACCCGCCGGTAAATGAAGCGGTAGATGGGTTGGTGGTAGGTGTCGTAAATTTCAGTTATCTTTTTTGCTGATAATGATGCTTGCATGTTGTCTTTCGGTTGGTCAGTTTGTTTCCCGTCGTTATGTATGTCGTTTGATGAGCGCAATAGATACGGGCGGCGCAAAAAATCCGCGCTTGCGATTGTATTCTAAACCAACCGCCCGCCGGATTCAACCGTTTTCCACATTTCTTTACCAAATCTTCACAAAACTGACACCTTTTTGTTAAGATGTCATGGTACACTACCATCAGATTAAAGAACACACACCTACTTGTGTGAAAATAATTCAGAAAATTAAGGAGGTAATCATGGGTGGTGGAATGATGGGCGGTTTTGGCTCAGGATTTGGAACCGGCGGCTTTGGTGGCTTCGGGCTGCTGGGTGGATTGATTGGACTGATATTCAATATTGCTATTCTGGTGGGAATTGTCCTGCTGGTGGTTTGGGCGGTGAAGCAATTCTCCGGACGCAGTGATACCGTCGGCGGATTAAGCACCGGACACTCATTGCCGATGGCATCGGCGCGGGAGATTTTGTCAACCCGCTATGCCAAAGGTGAAATCAGCCGGGAAGAATACCAGGCAATGTTGGAAGATATTTCGTGAGGTGAGCCATGATGGGCTTTGGGTTTGGAATGGGATTGTGGGGTATTTTTATCATGCTACTATTTTGGGGCGGATTAATTGCATTAGCGGTGTGGCTGGTAGGGTTGATGTTCCCTGCATCCAAAACCCCGTCTATCAACGCAGGCATGTCTCAATCGGCTGAAGAAATCTTGAAAATTCGTTATGCTCGCGGTGAAATCACCGAGGCAGAATATAAACAAATGAAAGAAACACTTTCACAAAATTTGTAAATCACCGGTTACACCGACACATGAATAATGCGCACCAATGACAGGGGCAGACCAATTATCTGCCCCTTGTCCGGCGTAAAAAATCATTGTGTCTGAAAATTAACTTTTTATCTTGAAAGGAGATAAGATCTATGAGTTCCGATTACGGATTTCGCACAACTTTAAACGTGCCGTTTGATACGGCAATTGAGCAAACCACGGCAGCGCTGAAGGCGGAGGGCTTCGGCATTCTGACGGAAATTGACGTGAAAAACACCCTCAAACAGAAACTCGACGTGGATTTCCAGCGCTACACAATTTTAGGGGCATGTAATCCCCCGTTGGCGCACAAAGCCCTCCAATCCGAGCATGAAATCGGCTTGCTGCTCCCCTGCAATGTGATTGTATATGAAGCCGGTGACAACAAAACCACCGTGTCCATCGTAGACCCGCTGTTGATGCTCGACGTGGCGGGGAGTGACGCCTTGCACGATGTGGCAACGGAAGCCAAAACACGCCTCACCCGCGTGCTTGACGCATTGAAAAACAGCTAATTCCGCAAGCCGTCAGCCGTCAGCCGTCGGCAATCAACCGTAAAACCGACCGCTGATGGCTGACCATCTATTTTAAAGGAGAAACCTTTTTATGACCCGTACAAAATTTTTCGCCCTGTTAACTTTGCTGGCTTTAACCGCCCTGGTGAGCGTCGCCTGCGCCGGAGGCACCACAGACACCGCCGCCGCCATTCCCAAAGTGGATGGTCCCGCCGTTGACCTGTTGAGCTTGCCCCAAAACTCCGCCGGATACCGCAGCGCCTCGGCGGAACAGGTTGCATCCGCGCTGACCAACAAAAATTTCACCCTGATAAACGTCCATGTCCCCTACGCGGGCGAACTCCCCGAAACGGACGCCCTCATCCCCTTTAATGAAATTGAAGCCAATCTTGGTAAGCTTCCTAACGATAAAGACGCGCCGATTGTGGTATACTGCCGTAGCGGCGGTATGAGCGCAGTCGCCTCGAAGACGTTAGCCGGCTTGGGATACACCAACATCGTTGACCTCAGCGGTGGCATGAACGCCTGGCAGCAAGCCGGCGGCAAACTGCTTTCCCGATAACCCGATGGTTTGATTTATTCCCTCCCGTCAGGCTGACGCCAATGGCTCGCCTGACGGATTTCATTTGCACACAGGATTAAGCTATGATAAACCCGAAATACACAGAGCAGACACGCGCACGCTATAACCGCATCGCGCCAATATATGATTTGATGGAAATCTTGCCGGAACGTCGCTTCGTCCCGTGGCGACGGCAATTATGGGCGCAAGTCCCGGCGGGAAAAGTGCTGGAGGTCGGCGTGGGCACAGGGAAAAACTTTCCCTACCACCCCGAAGGCGCCGAAATCACCGGCATAGATTTGAGCGACGGGATGCTGGCTCGCGCCCGCAACAAGGCGCAATCCCTGGGCAAAACGCTCGACCTGCGCCAAATGGATGCGCAGTCGCTTGACTTCCCCGACGACACCTTCGACGCGGCAGTGGCAACCTTCGTCTTTTGCTCCATCCCCGACCCGATGCTAGCGTTGAATGAATTGGCGCGCGTGGTGAAACCGGGCGGGAAAATTTTCCTGCTGGATCATGTGCGCATTGACCGCCCGATTATCGGCACGCTGATGGACATCATGAACCCCTTTACGGTACGATTGACCGGTGCGAACATCAACCGCCGCACCGCGGAAAACGTCCGGCGCTCGCCATTGGCGGTGGAATCCGTCACCGATTTGGGACCGCTGGATGTGGTCAAACTCATTGTGGCAGACGCTCCCAACGGATAATCATCCAATCAACCAACGGTTTTCAGCCCAAAACCTGATGACCGGTTTATTATTTTCAGAGGAGAAAAATATATGGCAAAAAAAGCAAGAACCCGCGCTCGACAAGTACAACGACAGAGGGAACAGCAGAAAAAACGTAATTGGCTGGTGATAAGCGCGGTGGTTGCCATCGCGGCGATTGCCTTTGTGGTTTGGGGCTTTCAGCAGGGGCAAACCGGCGACGACATCGGCGAACATGTGGCGTATCAAGGGCAAGACCATCTCCGCGAAGGGGAAACGTTCTCCAATTACAACTCCGACCCGCCCACCTCCGGACCCCATGCCAATGCCCCCACCACCGCGGGCTTCCATGATACCCCCGTCCCCGATGGGATGATTATTCATAATCTGGAACACGGTTATGTCGCTATTTCATACGATTGCGATAAACTGGCAGACTGTGATTCCGTCAAAAACAGTTTGCAAACGCTGATGGATAAGTTCAACAACTTCAAAGTGGTGGCGGTTCCCCGCACCAACCGCGACGCGGCAATTGCAGTCACGGCGTGGCAACGCATTGACCAAATGGACGAATACGATGAAGCTCGCATTTCTGCATTCATCAACGCCTGGCGGAACAAAGCGCCGGAAAAAACACCGAATTAATGTAAAGAAGCCCCTGACTCGTTCTTGAAATGAGTCAGGGGCTTTTTTGTAACTTTTATCGGAGGGGATTAATTCTTTGTCCCCGCCGCGGCTTGTTCTTTCGCGGTACGTTTCATCTCGGTGCTGAAAACATCTTCCAACATCGGCAGGATGAAGCCCATTGTGCCGAACCCGGCTAACAACCCGGTCAACAACCGCATCCACCAGTTAAAGGAGCCGATGGCGTCGCCGGCGTAAAAGGTGGCGGGGAACGCATTGTTGGTCAACAGCGCGAGCCAGGCGTTGGTGTCGCGGAAGCCTGCGCCAAAGTTGATGGCATCGCTGATGGTGTGAGTGATGCCGTCAATGCCCAACGGAACCAGCATCAGCAGCCAGAGCCAAACGGGTAATTCTCGCCACCCGGATGTCGCCTGCGGATTGCCGGTTTTACGGCGTCTCCGCCACCGCGAGACCGCCATCCACAGCCCGGAAAGGAAGTACGGGGTGTAGAAAGAGACCATCCGGTCTGACCATGCGATTTTGTATCCGAAATCGGCATTGCCCACAAATTGGCGCAACCGGAAAAAGTCGGTATAGGGCCACACCGTATTTATATCCTGCATGGAATACATCACCTTGGGACCAAACAGGAAATACGAGCGTTCCGGCAATTGGTGGCACTGGACGCTGTAAATTTTGTAGATAAGCGCCGCCACGCTCGGCAACCCGATGACGGTGAAGACCGGGGCGAACCACGGCAGAATCACCCACGTGCCAAAAAACACGTTGATGATGAACAGCCAATGACGATAGAAAAATGTTGAAATTTTGTCTGCCGTTGAGGTTTCAAGGGCAGGGTTGGAAGATACAGCTTCCGTCATAAATAACTCCTAACGGTCAACAACGGTGTCGGGTACGGTGGGTTTTTGTCGCCGGAGAAGAACGGCTTTCAAATCATCTCGCAGCGTTTCACGTTGACGCTCATAAACTTGTTTCGTTATTGTACCCGCATCGAGCGCTGCATCCAAGTCTAACAAGGCTTGCACAATTTCATTTTCCGGGGAATCGGCGGGCAAATCGGTCGGCACGGGAATGGCATAACCATCCATAGGTTCATTGTTGTCAACCGGATTGCGTTTCCACCACCAGACACCCACGGCGAGCACCAACGCGCCCGCCAGCAAAATTCCGAAGCCGATGACGCGGAAATCGGTGCCGGAAATCGGGACGGAGACGGTCGGCTCGGCGATGTCGGCGTTTTGCCCCAACTGCGGTTCACCATTCAACCGGAAGGCGAAATTCGTGCTGGTGCTCATATCCCCGGAGGCATAAATTTCGACGGTGCGCCCATCCGCAATTTCACGGGTGCTGTCAAGCCCGAATTTATCGCTGGTGAGCTTGACACCAACTTCCGGGAGCAGCACGTTGACGCGCTCGGTGGGGTATGACAAAGGATGGTCAACCGTCACGCCGTCTTTGTAGGGGATATAGTAGCGGACAATAATTTGTCCGGTTTCCGCGCCGGGTTGAATGCCGAAGGTGTCGGCGAAGCCGGTTTCCGTTTCAAGGAAGCGGTCGCCAATTTGCCCCTGGTCAAACGACAGATTGACCGCGCCTTTGGGCAGGTCGAATTGCACGGCGGCGGTACTGCCGTCCGGCAGTTGCACGGCATCTTCCACCGTTTTATCCGAATCGTTGGAGATGATGTAGATTTCGGCAATCTGCAACAGCGACGGGCTGAAGAAATCGACAATCATGTGCATTTGCGTTACGCGCAACCCGCTGGCATCGGTCGTGGCGTCAAAATAGTTGACGGGCAATTCCAGCGCGCCGCCATCGGTGGGTGCGGGCGCAACGTCACTGAAATAGGATGTTTTGCCGACGGTCGCCATCATCTCAAACAGACGATTCGCCGGTGCTTCCACATCTTCAAAGATGAAAGCGCCGCCTTCGGTGGTGACGCCATCAATCATACCGGACATTTGGTCGTTATCAAAGGTGTGGAGCATCAGCGGAATACCGGCGGGGGCAGGCTCGCCGGTGGTTTTATTGATGAGCGTCCCGCTGACGGTGATGGTCGGGCTTTGTGCCAGCGCCATCGGGGTAAAAACAAGAAACAACATAACCAGAAAGGAACTAATCACAAAAAATCGTTTATTCATTGGGTTTCCTCAAAAAAAATTATTGCAAACCGGCAAGTAAATCAGTTAATGCGGCGTCGGCAATATCAGCGTTAGCGGCAAGCCAAAGTACCTGCTGTTTGTGTTGGAAATAAAAATGTAGTTGTCCCATCCCGCTCAAAACATACACGGTTGTGCCGGAAATCTCGCGTGTTTCTATTGGCGTGAAAGGTGATTTCCCCTCCGCGATGCGAGTCTCCATCGCCTCCACCTGCTTTTCCGCCATAATGGGCAGCCACGTGCTGGATGCCCACAGTATGGCTGTATTGCCGCCATACATGCCCATCACACCATCAACCAGCGGGAAACGTTTTCCGTGCAACCGGCTGATTTCCGTCAACGCCTCTTCGCCGGTCATTTCAGTGGTCAGCGGCACACCCGCCAACGCCCGGGGAACCGTGACAGGGTTTTGTTCCGCCTGAAGTACGATGACGAGGACTAATCCACCCACAAGGATTGTCGCTACACCTATGATTATTAATAGAAGAGGGAGAATTTGTTTTTTGCGCCGGGGAGGCGCGGGGGTTTCTGTAACGACTGACATTGTTACATCCTTTTTGTGCTGAAAATCACCGCCAAAACATCGCTCCCAGCATACGATATTTCCAAGAAATTGTCCAGCGCCAGGATGCCCGTTGCCACCCCCGCCAAATTGCCCGGTCGAATCCGCGCCGGCTGGCGCTGTTTAATGAACAATACGTTTGCTATACTCACATGTGCGCTGTAGAATCAATTACTATAAAGGAGTATATTAATGAGCAAAGAACACGAGTGTCATGTAGACCCGGTGGAAAAACCATTGGACAAAGATGCGTTGAAAACCGCAACAGCGGCATACCTCGCCGTGAGCGGGATGGGTTGCGAACGCTGTGCAATGCGGGTGCGAAACGGATTGCTGGGCTTGGATGGCGTACTGCTGTCCGATGTCTTTTTGCAGCAGAGCGTCGCCGTGGCGGCGTACAACCCCGAAACCGTCACCGTCGAAGATTTGTTGAATGCGGTATCGGGCGCGGGGAACGACGGCAAACATCACTACAGCGCCCAGTTGTTGAAAGAAGTTCCGGCGCTGGAAGCGGTCATACTGGACGAATAAGCCCGACTTGGGGCAGTATTGGCACGCACAAAATCACGAATGTCTCAAATGTTCGAAGCACACCAAAAAACCCGACGGTGAAATTCGTTCATTTGCTGCATTCGTGATTATTCAAAATCACGCCGTTGAAATCAACCGCAGCACACCACCACAAATGAAAATCGGGGGCGGCGGGAAAAATGATTCCCGTCTTCCTACTTTCTCAATCCTATTTCCATGGAGCGTTAATGAAAATAAAATTTGCACTATTGGGACTTCTGGCGGCGTTACTGGCAATTGTAGCGACCGGATGCGGCGGCGCAGCCCTGCCGCCGGTTGGAGAATCCGGCAAAGACACCTTCGTCTTCATTTACACCGACGGTTGAGCGCCTTGAGCAACCATGAAACCCATCGTGAATGGGCTTGAACAGGAATTCGGCGACCGCATCCCCTTTCGGCGGGTGAATGCCGACAAAGAAGACGGTCCCGCCATTGTGCGGGCGTACAACATTTTAGGGCATCCGACCATTCTTTTGATTGACGACACCGGGCAGGAAGTACAGCGATTCGTGGGTCCGCAAACCGCTGAAACCCTGAAAACGGCAATCGAAACCATACTTTTAACAACCACAGACGAACCGCCGCCGCAAATGCCGCAATCAGCATCCAGCGACATCCCGCCGGTTCCCACATCGGATGTCCGGCAAGTGGCTCAGGGGGAAGAAGTTTACGCGCTGTATTGCGCGGCATGTCACGGCGCACAGGGCGAAGGGCAACCCAATTGGAAAACCCCACTGGAAGATGGCAGTCTGCCCGCTCCGCCGCATGATTCCACCGGACACACTTGGCATCACGCCGACGGGCAGTTGAAAAGCATCATCGCCAACGGGAATAAGCTCATCTTCCCCCAATCAAAAATGCCCGCCTTCGGCGAGCAACTGTCCGATGAAGAAATTACGGCGGTCATTGCGTTCATCAAAACATTTTGGGGTACGGATGAACGGAACTTCCAATGGCGGGTCACCTATCAAACAGAGATTCTTCCAAATCAATAATAAAGAGGAAACGATACGATGAACGATACACCAAACGAACAAGCGCCTCCGCCGCGCACATCCACCAAAACTTGGTTGCTGATAACCCTGGGTTTTGTGATAACCCTGCTGGCTGGGCTGGCGATTGGGTTGCGGTTGCGCCCGGAAAGCACCGTCATTGATATTTCCGTGACCCCCGACACGGCAAACGGCAGCTTCAGCGCCGCGCCTTCCGCGCAACCGGCAACATCATCCGAACCGCAGGGCGCGGGCAACCCGGATTTGATGACGGTTCTGCTGTCTGACGCGCGCCATTTTGAGGGCGACCCCAACGCGCCGATTACCTTCATTGAATTCAGCGACTTTAAATGACCGTACTGCGGGCGTTTCGCCACCGACTCGTTGGGTCGGTTACGGGAAGAATTCATCAATACCGGAAAAGTACGCTTCGTTTACAAGCATTTCGCCATTCTGGGACGGGAATCCGTCCGCTCGGCAGCCGCCAGCGAATGCGCGATGGAACAAAACATGTTCTGGGAATACCACGATTTGATTTTCGCCGACCAAACCTCTACTCGCAGCACCCTTGACGATGCTCGCCTGACGGCAATGGCGGTGAATTTGGGGATGGATGAAGCCGCCTTCACCGAATGTTTATCATCGGACAAATATACCACCCAGATTCAACAGGAATCGCTGACGGTGCAATCGCTGGGCGTGCGCGGGACACCGGCATTTTTCATCAACGGCGTTTATGTTGCCGGCGCGCAACCGTATGAAGTGTTCCGCCAAATCGTGAACGAGCAACTGGCGCAACTCGGCAGTGAACCCGTTGAAGCGCAACCCACCGAGCCGCCGCGTTCATCCGATGAAATTCCGGGGCTGGTCGTGTTTCCGTCGCAGTCGCAGCTCCACAAAAGCGGAGAAGTCACCTATGCCGATGATGTACCGGCGGGCGGCGTCCACAGCGATGTCTGGCAAAACTGCGGCATCTACACCGAGCCCGTCGCCACCGGCAACGTGATGCACTCGCTGGAGCATGGCGCGGCATGGATCGCCTATAACCCGGACAAATTATCGGCGGCGGATGTTGGCGTGCTGCAAAATATTGTGCGCCAACAACTGCAAGCCAACCGGGAACCGATGGTCATTTTATCACCGAAAACGGGGCTGTC
>JAJRSQ010000249.1 GCA_024278725.1 Chloroflexota bacterium | reverse complement strand
ACGGCAAAAATCCTGACAGATGTCGGCGGTGGTGCCGACATACATAATGTAAAATTCGTTGTCGTCTTTCGGCAGGGTGTATTTGGCGGAACAAGGCTCGATTTTCACCCCTTGCGATTGGAAACGCCCGCCGGATGCCTCGCCGCCGCCCAGGCAGTTGAACAGATTTGTCGGGCTGAGCATCGCCTTTTTATCGCCGATAACCACCGCCCCCGCCGACCACGGCTCGGTTTGACTGCTGTACAATCGCGCCCGCACCGCGCCGACTTCCTGATAGCAGGCAATCACTGCATCCGCTTTGGTGACCATCGCCTTCAAATTGGGTTTATTGTCGAAGACATCCGACCCCGCCGCCTTGCCGATATACGAAGTGAGCGTTTCGCCCTCGACGGTTTTGTAGCCGGGCAAATCGGGGAGCATCTGCGCCGCCGGGGGGTTTTCCGGCGGGGGGGTGTCGCCACCGGGGCTGATGATGTTACACGCCCCCAAAATCACAAAAAGCAACAATGCCCCTAAATTTAAAAACTTTTTCATCAGAAGATTCTCCTGTAAAAAGAGGATTTTTCACCGCAAAGACGCCATCAAAAACGCTGATGTGTATATTATAGCAGTTTTCGGATTTTTGTCTGAAAGTTGTGGTTCTTTTGGGACGGGGACACCAAAAACAAAAGGAATCGTCTACGGGTTTGAGTATACCGATTCCCATTTTAAAGCCGACGGGCGGACTTTGCCGCGGCAACGCCTGCAGTTGCCCTCACGCGTGTCGGGATAAAATGGTTTTTGCGCGAAAATATCTGTTGATCTTGCCCTAGCGGATGTGAACGAGAAGTTCCGAGTGGATGGACAGATATTCCAGCGCGAATTTGTGCATTTCGTCGTATGCGGCGATGATGTGCGGGCTGGAAAGGCTGTAATAGACGCTGACGCCGTCCCGCCGCGTGGAGACCACGCCGCTGGAGCGCATCACCCCTAAGTGCCGCGAAACGGTACTCTGCGCCGCCTCCAGCATTTCAACCAGTTGCGTGACCGTTTTTTCACCATCGCGCAGGGCATCCAAAATTTCCAATCGGATGGGGTGGGTTAGCGTTTTGCAAATATCCGCATGAATTGAGTATAATTGTTTGTCTTTCATAGTAGCTTTCTCCTGAAAATATTATACTGCAAAATGTGTCAATTGTCATATATTGAGAATTGCAGATATACGGATGATAAAGGCGGCACAGTGGAGGGAACAATGAAATTGGTGCTTTTGGTGGCAATTGCGGTATCGGCGGCGCTGCACCTGCGCGCAGACTATCGTCGGGCGTGGCGGCAAACTTACTTTTTCAAACCTCTCACCACCGTGCTGATAATCGTTTTCGCGTTGACGCTTCCGTCGCATCAGAGCGCCATCGTCAAATGGTTAATTGTGGGCGGGTTGATTTTCTCGCTGGCGGGCGATGTTTTTTTGATGTTGCCATCCGACCGCTTCATTGCCGGGCTGGTGAGTTTTCTGGCGGCGCATGTGCTGTATATCGCCGCGTTTGTCGCCGCCGGCGGCTGGCAACTCACGCCGATTGCCGCCATCCCCGCCGTGGCTATCGGCGCGGTGCTGCTGGGGATTCTGCTGCCGCACACCGGACGGTTACGCCTCCCGGTGACGGTTTACGCGCTGGCGCTGCTGGTGTTGCTGTGGCAATCGGTGGGGCGGGCGCTGGCGACGGGCGACTCCCGCGCGTGGCTTGCATTGGCGGGCGCGACGGTTTTCATCGCCTCGGACGGGACGCTGGCGTTCAATCGCTTCGTCAAACCGTTTCGCGCGGCGCAACTGGTGGTAATGTCCACCTATGTGCTGGCGCAAGTGCTGATTTCCGCTTCGATTTGAAGATTTTTCAACCAATTTTTGCTAAGAATGTGAAAGATGTGGTAGCATTCAGCCACATAATCCATTGAAATAATTTACAGGCACAGTTCAAGGAGGAAGCTATGCGTAAAGTGTATATTGTCTCTGCCACCCGTACCCCGATTGGGAAATTTGGCGGCATTTTTGCCAAACTCTCCCCCGCCGATTTGGGCGCGGCGGCGATGAAAGGGGCGCTGGCGCAAGCCGGTCTCGCCGGTGACGCGCTCGATTTGATTGTTTTCGGGAACGTTTTGCGCGGCGGACACGGGCAGCTCATCCCCCGGCAGGCGAGCCTGAAGGCGGGCATTCCCGTCCATGTGGATTCCATGGCGGTGGATATGGTGTGCGCCTCCGGGATGGCGGCAGTATACAATGGTATGAACGCCATCCGCGCCGGCGATGCCGAAGTGGTGCTGGCGGGCGGGGTGGAATCAATGTCGCAGGCGGGGTTCATGCTGTCGTCGGCGGCGCGATGGGGCTACAAACTCATCCTCAACCGCACCGAGCCGGTGCTGGACATGTTGCAATATGACGGGCTGACCGACCCCACCAGCGGCGAAGCGATGGGTTCGCAGGCTGACCGTCTGGCGGCGGAATACGGCGTCACCCGCGACGATGTGGATGCAGTGGCGGCGGAATCGCAACGGCGGGCGGCGGAATCCACCGAGAGCGGCGCGTTCAAAATGGAAATCACCCCGGTGGAAGTGAAAACCCGCAAAGGCATGCAGACCGTGGATGCCGATGAAGGCATCCGCCCCGGCACAACGATGGAGACGCTGGGGAAATTGCGCCCCGCCTTCCGCGAAGATGGCATTTTCAGCGCCGGAAATTCCAGCCAAATCAGCGACGGCGCGGCGGCGTTGGTGCTCGCCGGTGAAGAAGCGGTGAAAAAATACAACCTCACCCCCCAAGCCGTCATTTTGGGCGGCAATTGGTACGCCGGCGAACCGTGGCGTTTCCCGGAAGCCCCCATCCCCGCCACCCAAAAACTGCTCTCGAAACTGGATATGGATTTATCGGCGTTTGACTTTTTCGAGACGAATGAAGCCTTCGCCCTGAACAATGTGCTGTATCACCGCGTGCTGGAAATCCCGCAAGACCGCATCAACGCGCTGGGCGGCGCGGTCGCCATCGGACACCCCATCGGCGCGTCGGGGGCGCGGATTCTGGTCACGCTGATGAATGTCCTTTCGCAAAATAGCTGCAAGCGCGGCATCGCCAGCATTTGTCACGGGATGGGCGGCGCGGCAGCAATTGCCATCGAGCGGGTTTAACGGGGCTGAGGGATTGGTGAACGGACAGGTGACAAATGAATGAATCAATCTCCAATCCCCAACCAACCAATAACCCAACAGCCGATGTGGTCATCTGCGGCGCGGGCATCGCGGGCATTTCCGCCGCCATCGGCGCGCTGGCGGGGTACGGGTTGATGGCATCCCTCGCCGCCGGGGAATTGCTCGCGGCGCACGTCGGCGGGACGGCGCTCCCCGCATATGCGCCCTACTTCCACCCCGACCGATATGCTCGCCCCGAATACCAAAAATTGCTGACAGACATCGCCGACGCCAATCAGCTTTAGGTTGTGTTGATGTTTTTACTTTTGGGAAATCGCTCATTCGGTTACACTACCCCGAAATGAATTTCAGGGCTGAAAGCCGAAGCCGACTTAAGTCGGCTTGAGTTTTGAGCCTGAACTTTAGTTCAAGGCGATGCCTGACACGCCGAACCGGCAAAATCGGGGATACTTTGCGAAACGTCAACACGCCCTCGGCAATTTTGGGATTATTTCTCCCATCAGGGCTGTTGCAAAGTCGCTTGACAAACAATACTTTGCGCAGGAAATGTAGGGGCACGCTGCAGCGTGCCCCTACAGCGCCACCGATTTTCTTAAAACCGGAAGAAAATGCGTAAGAGCGGCTCGCAAATCACCCTTGCGGCGTGAAATCATAAAAACCGGCAACCTTAAAATTTACTTTGCAACAGCTATGTT